>CAYPPH010000114.1:0-1546 GCA_964412565.1 uncultured Candidatus Saccharibacteria bacterium | reverse complement strand
TCCTTTCGGCCGCAAGAACTACGCCGTCCTTGCATATAATCCCGACTGTTGTTGTTCCCGTCTTCAATTTTTCTATCCCTTTATCGTCCATAGTAACCACAAAAATCATTCAATACATTCAACAAAACGCGCTTTGGAATGTTATTTTATTGTTGAGTGTATTTAAATATCTTTGTGTTGCACGGCATGCAGTTTGTAAGTGATGCCCCCGCCGGGATTTCCACATTCTTTCCCTTTGGGTCGCGAGCCTTTGCGACCTGCGACAGCGTCCGGAAAGGATCGCTTCGAACCCGGGTCACCGGCTTTCTTCGCCTATTCACTGGGAAGTTTTGGCTGACGCGGGCAAAGCCTGCGTCTTGCGTTCTTTCCCTCATACCTTTCAAGTCGAAAGTTTCAACTTCTGTTTTTGCTTGAGCTTTTTGGATAAAAAGCTCACTCGAAAGGCCGGTATCCTTGGCCAGTTGCCCAAACCTTTTCGCTTAAGCCCTTTTCTTGAAAAAAGGCTTTCTAGACTACAGGGGCAAATCAATTATAATACATAAAGGGGATATTATTTATAAAAATTAAATTTCAGACACTATTTTTTCCAATGTTTCCAGAAATTCTTCTTCATTGCATTCTTTCATCCACTTCTTTTGATCACGAAAATACAAGAAGACGTTTTTGGCCCCTTCTCGGGTAAAAAACAACATTCCTTTATGCCTCCTCGGTATCCCGCGCACTTTTTTTACCTTAGTTTCGTCGTCTTTTATTTTCATTTCTTCTGGTGCATTTCTGACATGGTACTTTTGCAAATATATGTTTCCCTTTTCGTATATTCTCAATGCTTCTACCATGACCTCCACAGAGTAAAGCCCTTCAAGATTTTCTTTTACGAATTTCTTGGCCATTCTGCGTCCCTGCTCAAAAATACCATACTTATCTGGCATTTCTACCCTTAGTACCAAATAAAAATTTAAAATGAAATTAGTCAGATAAATGGGTCATGGGTCCGGCCGGAACTTCAGAAAGAAGCAGACTTTGTCTGCTTTATACGCTCCTTTGAACCGGCGACCTTCGCCACGTCAAGGCGACGTCATAGTCGGAACTTCCACCGAGTTCCAATACCTTCAGGCACCGGAACGCGATATTCCTATAGCCACTAGACCACGGACCCGTCAAAGCTAAAGAGGCATGTTGCGCACACTTCAGCTTATAACAACATATTGTTTATATTACTTTTATAAATATGGGCCCGCCCGGATTTCCACATTCTTTCCCTTTGGGTCGCGAGCCTTTGCGACTTGCGACAGCGTCCGGAAAGGATCGCTTTGAACCGGGGATCTCTGCCGTTCCCATGACCTTGGAAGCGAGAGTTCCTGTTTTTGGTTGACCTTTTTGGATAAAAAGGTCATGTGAGGGCAGCGTCCTAACCAATTGTCCTTCAGAACCCTCATGTTTGGGGTTCGCCCAGACCTTGAGACTTGCGTTGCGTCTGTAAAGGGATGGGCTCTAGACCACAGGCCCACGTTTCAATGGACGGCCTGAAACGTAAATCCAAGCCGTC
>CAYPPH010000113.1:1259-1574 GCA_964412565.1 uncultured Candidatus Saccharibacteria bacterium | reverse complement strand
CACCTGGGTTCCTTCTCCCCAATCAGGCTCAACCGCAGCTGACAATACGGGAGGAGTTCCACTCGACGACGAAAACCCAATGCCTGCTATTGGTCCCCTTTATGGCACCACCGGCGGCGGTGGTTCTGCGGACGCAGCCACGATAATTCCGATATTTCCTCACGGTATCAAAATCGGGCGGAACAACCCCGTTCGCATCTTGAGTGGCAGTGACGCAGAAATAACCCTGTTCGGACGTACGGACGTGTCATAAAGGAGCATAAAAAATGACCCAATTCAGATTGCTGCCTTGCCCCTTCTGCGGCAGTAAAGAAA
>CAYPPH010000113.1:0-1249 GCA_964412565.1 uncultured Candidatus Saccharibacteria bacterium | reverse complement strand
CCCTTCTGCGTGCCGCACAAGGGCCTATGGAATACTGTGCAAGCACAAAAACCCCCGGGGTGGTTATGAATTTGAGCTAAAGTAAATGGAACATTTGGTAGATGCTAAATGCTCTTGTGAATACTGTCAGATGGTGGATTGCCTGTATGGTGACCCTTTGCTCAGTAAATGGGAGGCCTCTTTTGTCGAAAACATAGCAGAATGGGGGTGGAGAGCGGATTACACGGACAAACAAAAGAAAACTATTAAGCGAATATTCGAGAAAATGAAATTAGCAAGATTAGGAAGTAGACGGAAAATTTTTGAGGATTTTTGAATTTTTCGCTTGATTTTAGTTCACAAGTGTGGTATAATCCGTTTCGGAAACAATAGGAAGGAGATTGGCAATGGCAAAATTTGGTCCATTGGAAATGGCAATTCACCCCGGGGAAGTTCCCCTATTTGTGGTGGAGCCTCCCGGCGGTATGTTCGATTTGCGGAGAGCACGGACACCCGTAGTCAGAGTGGTGGACCCCAATCTTTATCTTACGATACGGGACATAGTAATCGATTTTTATCGACGAAGAATCATATATGAGGACGCTACCGATAACGTCAGGTCTATTGTCCAGTCCCTCTTTGCTGCTGAAATAAGTTCTACGAACGTTCCCTCCCCCGAGGAGTTGGAGGAGGAATTTCGGAGACCCCCCTATGCCTCGGACCCATCGGACGTGGACAATAACGAATAAATCTGTATAATCGAAAGGAGCCAAAAAATGTTCAGTCAAAGCGCTTCCAACCCAACTGCCCCGCTTGCTTTATCCCAGTCCCGGATAGCACGATGCTTGAGGTGCAAACGGTATTTTTTCTTCCGGGACCGTTTAGGTATAGTCCCAAAGGTGAAGCCCCTTGCGCCGTCGGCGAAATTGGGAACCATTTTTCACCAGTTGATGAAAGGCGGGCCAGAAAAGGTTGATGAGGTTCGCCAGTCCGTTACAAGGGAGGTCGAAGAACTGGCCGAGAGAATTCGTAATGGAGAGGACAATGCCCTGGGTGACTTGGCCGCTGCTGCTACTCAACTGCCGCAGTTGTTGGATAAGGCAGTGGCGATGGCAACCTTGTTGTGGCGGAGGTATCCTCAACCGGAGTGGTTCAAAGTCGTAGAAAAAGAAAAATATATTAGGACGACGATTGAAATCGAAGGAGATAACCACGAAAGTATTCTGAGGATAGACATTGAGGGGACTCTCGATAGACTCATTCAGGATAT
>CAYPPH010000112.1:0-1616 GCA_964412565.1 uncultured Candidatus Saccharibacteria bacterium | reverse complement strand
ATAAATATAGTAAACTCGTCCCATTTTCTGTTTCCATCTTTCCACAAGTATAATGCCAATTTATTCAGCTGTATTTTCTTCGGAATCCTTCTTACATTAACCACTACTCTATAAACCATTCGGCTAGCATTTCCATAAGAAACATCCTCTCTTTCTGCAACCCTATATCTTAACAACCCTCTAACACTTTTCAGAGCTCGCTTCTTACAATTGGGGTCAGGTGAAGTTGCTGGTGCGTAAACATATCCTATCGCTCTCGACTCACTCCTAACTTTTTCAAATAGATTGAATACGGCATACCAGTTATTCTTCAAGAGATCCACTTTTACCTTTTGGCCTTTTCTTAATACACCTACTATTATTGAGGTCTTCGAGCGTCTTGCTCTTATCGTAGTTCTTTCACAGACATATCTTGTTATCCCCCACTGTTGCGCATATACATCGATAGTCATCGACAGCATTGTAACTCCTACCAAGATAACTTTTTTCATTTTATCCCCTACCTTTCTCTCTTATAGAGCCCTGTTGACATCCTAATTCAAGCCGGTGCTTCCGGCTAATTCGACTCCTCGCACAATGTCCCGAGATTATCCTTCACCTCTTTCCTGAACCTGGCAAACCCCCTCCTGCACCTTTTGGCGATTAAATCCAGGTCGGCCCGCTCGGCTATCTGAGCCAGGTCACTCCCCGTCACCCTGCGACCGGCAATCTCGTTGATGGCTTGTTTGGGCTTGCCGATCTCCTCGGGATCGGGCTGTCGTTCTGCAGTCTTGCCAGGATGCAGCACCGCGAACAAGGCTCGTTCATCGGCCAGCATCCAGGCCTCGAACGATTCGATGGCCACACCAAGAGCATAGGGAACATGTGCCTCCGATTCATCAACCCCTTTCCTGATATCTTGTAGCCTCCGCCCCGGTGGCTGGCGATCGTTGTCGACAACTATCGCCAGCCCAGCGTCGCCCCGCATGCAGGCAGCAACAATGGCAAGCCTTGCCTTCTTCCTCAATCCCCCACGCCCGTGCAACCTTGGCAAGGGCCTTCCCTCGAAGCATACTCCCGGAGGATGGTTGAGAATCCTCTCGACGAGAATCATCAGGGCTCCCTTCGCCTCCTCTCCTCGCCCATAGTCCCTGCTTCCTTCCCCGACGATGGCAACCGTCAACCCTGTTCCTTCGCCACCAGCTTTGTTTCCCCGATCGCCGTCCATAACTCACCCAGCTTGAACTCCTTGAGGTGCTCCTCCAGATCTCTACTCTCCGCCAGTGCAACGACCGACGTCCCCTCTTCCAGGGTACGCGTCACTACCCGGACCTCATCCCTTTCGGCGAAATCAAGAAGATAGGGCGAGTGGGTGGTCAAGATCACCTGGACCGGCCGCCTCCCCAGCTCCCCCGCCGAGAGCCTTCTCAACAAGTCCATGACCCGGCCGAGGTTCTCGTGGTGAATGCCGTTCTCGGGCTCCTCCACCAGCACCAGCCACGGGGGGTCGGGCGAGTGCGCAACGGTCAGGAAGCCAAGGGCGAACAGCAGTCCCGCCGATGCCTGGGATGCGGGCACCACGCTGCCATCCCTCAACTTGAACCAGATTCCCTTGCCGGCGCCACTTCCCCCTCCGT
>CAYPPH010000111.1:0-1632 GCA_964412565.1 uncultured Candidatus Saccharibacteria bacterium | reverse complement strand
GTTTTAATATTCTGGCCCTATCTGGTAAGATAGGGTCAGAATGGAATTTCCCCGTCTTGGAAAAGCAGGCCGCCCAGGGCGGGCGTTAGAAACCGAAGGTTTCTAAAAGAAAGGGGGTCGGGGAAATTCCTGTGATCGTGTTTTGGCCATATCTGGTAAAAATAAGAGCTTATGGTAAAAATATATCTTGATTACGCAGCTACAACTCCCATTGACCAGAAAGTCCTTAAGGCAATGGCACCTTATTTAAAAAAGGACTTTGGTAATGCTTCCTCCATTCACAGCTTCGGGCAAAAAGCGCTTTCAGCCATTGACGAGGCGCGAGCTTCGGTGGCCGATTTTTTGGGCTGCCAGCCTCAAGAGGTGTATTTTACCGGCTCTGCTACCGAAGCCAACAATCTAGCTTTGCAAGGAGTTGTTAAGGCGTTGGCCAAAGAAAATAAAAAGCCTCACATCATAACGTCCTGTATTGAGCATCACGCGGTTTCCGAAACGGTTGACTACCTTAAAAAGCGGGGAGCAGAAACGACCCATGTACCCGTAGACAAAGAAGGCATCGTTTCCCTGCCCGAACTCAAGAAGGCAATCAAGGAAAACACCATCTTGGTTTCCATAATTTATGCCAACAATGAGATAGGCACTATCCAACCAATAGCCGAGATAGCCAAAATATTGAAGAGTAGGAGCAAAAAAATATATTTCCATACTGACGCCGTCCAGGCTGTAAACTATTTGGACTGCAGCGTGGAAAAGTTGGGAGTTGATTTGCTGACCATGAGTGCTCATAAGATTTATGGCCCCAAAGGGATAGGAGCGCTTTATGTCAAAAAAGGAACACCGATTGAGCCCTTGATTTTCGGCGGCGGGCACGAAAAGGGGTTGAGGTCGGGTACGGAAAACGTTCCCGGCATTGTCGGGCTGGGAGCCGCCATTAAAGAAATCCAAAATCCAAAATCCAAAATCCAAAATATCAAGATTAAACAATTAAGAAATAAAATTATCAAACAGGTTCCCAAACTTATTCCCGGAGTGAAACTTAACGGTTCAGCCCTTCAGCGTCTGCCCAACAATGCCAATTTCAGTTTTGAGGGGGCGGAGGGCGAAGCCATGGTCATAGCTCTGGATCAAAAAGGGGTGGAAGTTTCCACTGGCTCTGCTTGTTCTTCCAGGACCCTGGAGGCCTCCCATGTTCTCTTGGCCCTCGGCTTGCCAGAGGAGGAGGCTCACAGCTCTTTGAGGATTAGCTTGGGGAAGTGCACTACTGAAAAAGAAATCGACAAGTTTTTAAAAATTCTTCCCCCAATCGTTGCCAGATTAAGGGAGATATCGGGATACAAGAAAAATGCCTGACAATCCTTACTATTCAAAAAAAATACTGGATCACTTCATGAACCCAAAGAACTTGGGGGAAATTAAGGATGCCGACGGGGTAGGCGATACCCAAAACCTAAAGTGCGGCGATATAATGAAAATATACATCAAAGTTGAGAAAAAGGGAGAAAAGGAAATAATCAAGGACGCCAAATTCCAGACTCTTGGCTGCGGCCACGCCATCGCCATTTCCGATATGATTTGCGAGCTGATTAAAGGAAAAACTTTCGAGGAGGCGCTTAAAATTGGTTATGAGGATAT
>CAYPPH010000110.1:0-1672 GCA_964412565.1 uncultured Candidatus Saccharibacteria bacterium | reverse complement strand
GAATGTGAGATTCACAGACAAAAAAGGGAGAACTTGGGTTGCAAGGTTCCCTAAAAGAGCAACACTACGAGATGTGAGGGAGGTTGCAAAGAGGGTAAATCCAAACATAAAAAAGTAGAATACTATAGACCGAAGAGACGCAAAAAGAAAAGAAGCCACCTCTGGTGAGAAAAAAGGAAGTTGATGAGAATAAATCAATAAGGAGGTGATGGCGTGTCGCTGTTCAAGAGGAAGAAAATGTCGTTCGCAGAGAAAAAGAAGAAATACGAGCGGGAGCTTGCAGAGCTGAGGAAAAAGCAGGAGGTCTTAAAACTGAAGGAGGAAGTCCGCAGGCTCAAGCATGAGACAGGCCCAGTTGGTGCGCTTCAAAGAGCGGGAAAGGGCTTCGCAAAATCGTTGGAAGCGGCGAGCAAAAGCGACGCATATAAGAAGGCCATGGCATGGACCGATGCCTGGGAGAGGAGGTATGGCTTCGGCACCGAGAAGGACTTGCCGTCTACGCTGAACCAAGCAAGGAAAAAGAAAAAGAAAGACCGCCTCTTTCCGTGGTGAATCATGCTCTTAAAACCAATAGGGAGGTGTAAACAATGGGCAAGAGAGTTCATGTAAAAGCATACTTGCGGAAGAAACCGCACAGCAGAAAGAAGGTCAGGGTCAGGGGCCACTACAGAAAGAAGTAAGTCGCGATATAAGCCAATAAGGAGGTGGTTGGTATAGCCAGAAAGTGGTTCAGGAGAGCAGTAAATGCGAGACCGCCGAACGACCTTGGAGGTTGGAGAAAATCACTGTCCCCTGATGTCAGGAGAAGGTATGCGCTCTCCAGTAGACCGAAAAACTGGTCTTTGGACAAGAGAAGGCTCTCGGCGTCAAGGGCGTTGCAGGCTCTGGCCAATGTAACAAGGGACAGAGCGACAAGAAAGGCTGCCCTGTCAGATGCGAGATATTTCCGCTCTGTTCGGAAATCATAGTCCTGTTCAGGGATATATAAGAAAGCAGGAGGTTGATTGGTGTGGCAAGAAGGAAAAGGAGAAGGAAGAGAACAGCCAGAAGAAAGAAGAGGTGATCCTCTCTCACGGCCCCTGTCCGTCGCTGGTTAGGGGTCGTATTGGGACACGAGCGCTGTTTGCTGGTGTTGGTATGGGCGGTGTTGAGTGATTAGTATGACAAGAAAATATAAATTAAGGGAGTATCTTTTTTTACCCGTAATAGTTTTATTGTTCCCTATCATGTTCATTGTGCTTGTATTTGCGTTTTTCAATGAACTTATTGAGAGGAACGAGAAAATGATTTTAAGGAAAGAGGGTGGTACGCTTTGAATAGTGCAGATATGGAGGTGCTATGAGCCCCATAAAACTTTACAGAAGGATGTGGAAAAATGACAGGAGATGGACAGCATTAGCGACATTTATGGGATTTGTTTATTTAATAATTTTTATATCCCTTATTCCCAATGCCCAGAGTCTATCATCTGACAAACTGAAGCTCAACTTCACAATGGAAGACGGTTCAGGAACAACCATAACAGACCAGTCAGGTAATGGAAACGGTGAATTTTCAGCAACGAATCCGCCATCATGGAGCACGGCCTCACATAACGGAACTTATGCAGTAAAATTTATAGAACCTGATTGGGTGGAGATTGACAACAGTGACGGTCATCTCGATGGAACAG
>CAYPPH010000109.1:0-1713 GCA_964412565.1 uncultured Candidatus Saccharibacteria bacterium | reverse complement strand
AGAATGTTACCCCTGCATTGGCAGGAGACCATAGTTCGAGAATAGTGCTACCGATTGAATTCCGTGGATTGGCCGACGAGGCCACTGGAGCGACAGCGCCGCTTACACTGGCGTAAAAACTGCAAAGGAGAGAATAGAAATGGAGAGGCAGATCGAGGACATTCAGACTGATAACCTGACGTTAGCCACAACTCTTCGTTGCTTGGGGGCGGAATTAATTGCTGTTATTCCACTTAGCCCCCAGCGGGCAGCCTGGAGGCTGCGTTGCGATATAACCCAAATAGAAGGGGGGCGGGATGCCCTTCTGGAGGCCGATAAGAACGATAAGTATGGATTTCATCGTTATGAGGCCAACCGTAGGAAGAATTTGGATGCCGCCAGAGCGGCATGTTCCAATGTTTACAATGATGCCAAGATAGTCGCAGACGAAAAATTGGCGGATGAAAAAAATACCGAAGAGGAGCAGGATGAAGATGGATCTTGAAAAATTCATTGCCCCACCATTGGGCACAGAAAACGAGCCTGAAATAATATGGCTCACCGACCCCGAAACGGGGGAGAAGGTAGAGTTTGAGGGCTGGGAAGTACAGCCTCATATTATGGTGAGAGAGCCATATTCCGATGAGGCCCTCAAATTCAACTCGTTCCTGACTGCGGCTAAAGTCAATATAGATGAAAGTGGGGAAATCAAGGCCAGCCAGGCCGAGATGACCATCAATGAGTGGCCCCTCCTTGAGGAGATTGCAAAGACCATTGTACTGAGTGGTGTATTGCCGATCAAATCGGATAAGGAGGGGGAATTGGCAAAGCCGTTTGTGTTTAAGAAAGAGGGGCGGCGAGCCAACCATCAATTTATTTCCCTCCTGAAGAGAATAGGGCTTAAGCACCCTATTACTGAGTGGTACAGACGATTCTGCTGGGAACTTATCGTTCGGATTAATCCCAGTGACAAGGTGGTAGTTGAGGCAAAAAACTCCTAAGGGAAGTGGGGAAGTATTCGCTAAGCGATATTCCCCCGCTTCCCTCCCTCCTCATCGAGTTAAGGACTCCTGAGCATCTTCCCCCAACATTCGTTGAGGGGAAGGATAGCAAGGAAAAACTAAGTCAAGTGAGAAGGGAAACCGAACTAACGCAAGATGACTTAGAGTTGTTGCGGTTAGTCACCCACTATGTAAGGGAAATTCAATGGATTGAATTTGCCAATGACCTGCCCGACGGACTACCGAGGAACAAGCAACCTTGGTTCCGCCCGATGTTTTGGGATGCCTATTTAGAGGGCAGGGCGGAGGCATTTGATAAGCAGCAAAGGGAAGTGACCTCCAATCATGGAGGAACCAAGTGAATTTATATTTCGGTGGACCGACGGCACTAGGCGGAGGATACGGTATCTCTTTGGGCTTAGTGATGGGGCTGGTAACTTTCTTGGCCGGATTTTTGAGCTGTGCAAGCCAGTTTGCCAAGGAATAGCATGGGATGTGATGAAGGAAGTCAAGTCCAATATCCCGATATTTACGGGTTGGACTAGGCGGTCCGTGCGAATAATAACGCAAAAGCTTAAGACCACTGGACATTCCAAGAGCCCAAGATACGTTGCAACTTTATGGGGAGCCCTCCGGCGTTCGGATGGAGTGAACGTCGCTAAAATGATGGTAGATGGCATCAAGCCACACAAGGTCTCATTTGAGAACCCCCACGTTCGCGATTGGTTCCGCC
>CAYPPH010000108.1:0-1756 GCA_964412565.1 uncultured Candidatus Saccharibacteria bacterium | reverse complement strand
CACGTCCCAGATAAGTTTTCTCCGCATTGCTCTGGGGGACGCTTCCCGCGAGAAGGCACCGAACCTCCGCCACCAGCGATTATCATTCAGCGCTTCAAGCATCCACTGCATCCGCGCGTTTCGCTGGACGAGATAGATGTATGCACCTCCGCTGGCTCTGTGGCAGGTAGTTGACAATGTGGGTTTCTCGGGCAGGAACTTCCGTATATTGGCACCCTCGTACGCCTCGTGTAAACGAGGCTTGTCGCCATCGGCGAAGAGTCGGCTGGACTTCCAGATGACAATCCCGGACGCGCCCTCTGCAGCGTGATAAGCTAAGTCCTGCATTGTCTTCTCAAGGCTTCCCGGCCTATCAGGATAAACGGTCTGGATGGAAACGAGTCTTATGTCATTGCTACCTTTGAAGGAATGAATCACTTCTCTCGTATTAACAGAGAAGTAAGGTTCTGCCCAAGTCAGTATTCTGGCAAGTCGTGACCAGTCATACCCACCGAACGCCGCGGGCACCTGTCCTCCGCCCAGGCCAACTGGGGTCCAAGGGTCCAAGTCTTTCAGGTAATCGACCAGTGCTTGGAGTTCATTAGCGAACAGTTCATCGTTGAACTCCAGGTGGTCTGACCAGGGCGCAAAGTTCCATTTGGATGGCCCGCGCCGTAGCGCGCGCCGGCGAACCATCTCCACATCCCAGACTTCGACCTCGTCAAAGGATGTGTACTTCGTCTCCCAGACCTGGTTCAATTTCTCGGTAGTGGAATATCGCCTGGCAAGCCACTCGCGATACTTCCGCACGGCGCGAATGTCCGTGTTCAGGTCTGTTGGATAAATGAGGCAACCATAGGAAATCTCGTCGCCCAAAGAGTATGCCAATGGTCGATTTGGCCCGTGTTGGACGACGATGCCGCGTAGATCAGAAAGGGCTTGTTCTCTATCGGAAGGGTCCAAGAAGCATTTGGGACGGGTCAGCCAAGAACGGTCATATCCGGCCTTCCGGCAACGCTCCATCGTCTCACGAAAAGCATCTCGATTGTAGCGCAAGTACTCCCCGCGAATGGTGTTCTCGACATAGAAATACATGCCGGAACTCGTCAAGAAATCAGAGTCCGAGCGGCCAACTATGGCACAGCCATTGATGCCGATAGATCTGAGGAGTTTGTAGAATTCCCTATTCTTGGTAGGACCTTCGTTGTCAAGCCAGACGAAGGCGGGGAAATGGTCCCACGGATTCTCGGGCCGCTGCTGCGCTATTTCCTTCTCCGCTGCCACGTCCACTATTTCCAGAAGAGAAAGGGTGAGACCAACATCTTCGCCGGGAGCTCCCGCAAGCAGGTAGATGTTCCTGAATTCGTCTCCCTCTTGGGGAGTATGCCCTCGGTGCGCATTGTCTTGGAACTGGTAGAACGGTAGATGAAACTCCTGCCACTCGCCAGGTTCAACCAACTCTATCCTAGTGTTGAAGTTGTCATCCTGCGTTTGATTCTTACCTTGGACAACTACACTTGCCGGTTTCTCTGTGCGCAGCACGAGCCTGACATGCGTCATGCCCCCAACCGTGAATAGTGGTCGGTTGGCCGAATATGGACTCGCCGCCTTCACGCCGAACCATTGGTTGTTCTTGAGCAGAGGTGCCTTCAGGGCGTTTTTGCCCTCCACTTCAATGATACTCCCCTGCCAACCGTGGGTGGTGCCGTCTTTGAAGTCCGCCGCGTAGATAACGCCGTGCTCTTCCTCATTCGGTTGCGGACGGATGGGCTTGCAC
>CAYPPH010000107.1:0-1771 GCA_964412565.1 uncultured Candidatus Saccharibacteria bacterium | reverse complement strand
ATCATGAAAACTTCTTGATGCCCCAAAGCATTATTCTCTTGACCAGGAAGACCCTTTGTGCTATTCTGTATGCGCTAACGCTAACAAAATAAGGTAAAGGAAAGGAGGAAACAGGGATGAACAAGGAAAAGGCCAAGGAAGCGGAGATGGTCCGGGGGACGCTTATGGTGTTACAAAGAAGGTGTGGGAAGGAGAGGTGCCGCTGTGCCAAGGGAGAACTGCACTCCACCTGGGTTCTTTCCTACAGCGTGAAAGGAAAAACCCACATGCTTTGCCTGCGCCAACAAGACCTGGCCCGGGTCAAGGCGGCCCTGCGCCGCTACCACAAGGCTCAGACCGAGTTGGAGCGGGCGGCGCTTTCCGGGATCAAGGCCCTGCGCGAGGAGATTTCCAGGGAGAAGCGGCAAAAGAGGGCGAGCAGATGAGCGCCGTGCAGACCTGGGAGGTAATTGTGGCGGGTTTCCTCCCCGCCTTCACCAGCCCTTCCTTCGAGATATTTATCCGTATGGCCGGGGGCTGGGTCCTGTGTCCGGGCCGGCGCACCATCACCCGCGTCTACCAGTTTGCCGAGCCGCAAGGCGAGCGGGCCCACGACGCCTATCACCGCTTCTTCCGGGAAGGCGCCTGGTCCATGGAGGCTTTGTGGAGACTCTTGGCCAAAATGATGGTTGGGATTTTTTGCCAGAAAGGACAAATCCTGATGGACCTGGATGATACCCTCTTCCACAAGAGCGGGCGCAAGGTAAAGGGATCGGCCTGGTGGCGCGACGCCGTGAGTTCCACCGGCCAGAAGGTGGTCCATGCCTTCGGCCTCAACCTGGTGGTCCTCACCTTGAGGGTAGAACCGCCCTGGGGCGGCGAACCCCTGGGCCTGCCCATCAACATGCGCCTTCATCAAAAGAACGGACCATCGCTCTTGGAACTGGCCGAGGAGATGGCGCGAGAGGCCGTCTCTTGGTTCCCCCATCGCGACTTCCACCTCTGCGCCGACGGCTTCTACGCCTCCCTGGCCGGGGCCGACCTCCCCCGCACCCATCTCACCAGTCGGATGAGACGCGACGCCGCCCTCTATCAACTTCCTCCCAAAAGGAGAAAAGGACAAAGAGGCCGCCCCCGAAAAAAAGGGAAAAGGCTGCCCACCCCCGAACAAATGGCCAAAGCAAAAACCGGGTGGCGAAGGGTGGTGGTCGAGGAGCGGGGAAAGAAAAAAGAGCGTCTGCTTCTCGTCCGTGATGTCATCTGGTATAAGGTCCGGCCCGGAAAGCTCGTCCGACTGGTCATCAGCCGCGACCCCCAAGCAAAACAAAAAGACGACTTCTTCTTCACCACCGACATCGAAAGCACGCCCCAGACCGTCGCCTCCACTTACGCCGGCAGGTGGTCCATCGAGGACACCTTCAAAAATGTCAAGCAATACCTGGGTGGACAAGACCCCCAAACCTGGAAAGAACAGGGACCACAAAGAGCCGCCGCCTTCTCCCTCTGGCTCTACTCCACCATCTGGCTCTTCTACTTAAAGACCAAGGGAGCGAAACCCTCCTGGATAAAAATGCCCTGGTACACCCAAAAAAACACACCCTCATTCAAAGATGCCCTGGCTGTCTTGCGAAGGGCGCTCTGGAAAGATAGAATATTTTCAAGCTCCGAAAAACAGTCGCTCAAACTAAAAAATATCGGCCCTCTCATCGAGGCCTTGGCAAATGCGGCATGAATGGAGCTCAAGCGTAAATCATTCGCTTGGAAAAGGGGACGAAAAAGAGCGAAAGTTCAC
>CAYPPH010000106.1:0-1844 GCA_964412565.1 uncultured Candidatus Saccharibacteria bacterium | reverse complement strand
CCTTAATCGTTCCTGTCGTGGTTACGTTCTTGCTTCCCAAATCCACGCTTTTAACAGCGTCGGTATAAGGGACAAAAATGTTTCGGAAGATTTCCGAACTTGCTGGAATTTCCCATCTTGAACTTGTGTCTCCCTGATAATAAATTTTCAAATCAGGAGCGCTTCCGTTTCCAGAAACATCAGCGTAAAGTTTTCCGACTATCCTGCTTCCCGTGCCCAGAATATGGTCTTCTTCAAGTTGTAAAGGCACCATATAAGTCGCTCTGCCGTTTATTGTGTTTGAGTAGGAACTCGTGGCGATATTCACTTCCGATGTGTCGCTTTTCCTCTCCACCAGCACCCAATAAACTCTTAAAGTCTTGGTTCCGTCAGTCTTTTTCATAGTAATATACCAGTCATATACTCCTTTAAGAAGTTTTGCGGGCGCTTCTCCTTCCGCTGAAATCCAGCCCCCGATATAGTCGTTATCAGCCAAATCGGCGTCCGTTGTTGACGCTTCCGAAGAAGTAGAAGGGTTCAGATAACAGGTTTTGTATCCCGTGGCATCATCCTCGTCGTACATATAGTAAGCAGCACCCAAACTCGTGACAGCCAAATCTACATATTCTTTCGTGGCAGCGTGGGAAAATTCTGTCGGGTCTTTTGATAAGGTTAAGTAGTCGGAAAAACTCCCAGCCCCGCTTACAGTGAGACTGCCGCTTATAGTTGTTGTTGAGAGAGTGCTTGTTCCGCTAACCGTTAACTGAGCGGGCTGGCTATGGGTTTTAACCAAATAATCAAGAGAAGTGGTAACATTAGAATTGTCCGCTCCTATTTTTGCTTCTAAAGAGTTAGCCCAATCGGCAGTAATCGTATCGCCAGTTGACCAGTTGTTGAGCGAAGAAGGAAAGGTGTTTGCCGCCCAAACTATACCAACCATTAAAAGACTGGCTATAATTGGGATTATTGTTTTTTTCATAGATTTAATGTTTTTCTTCATTAGTCCAAACCTGAAATTTTACTTTACCAAACTTGGAATATCCAAATTTTGCTGTGCCGAATTTGGCTGGCGCTCCATATTTACTTTGGTTAGTCCAAGTCGCAGTATTCTTGCTTTTTTTAGCCCAACTTGCCGTATTTTTGCTTTGTTTTGTCCAAACCATTATTGATAATTTCTCTTTTTAGGCGAAAATCTCGCAGGAAAATCTCGGTGGCGGGTTCCGTAAAAATTCTTTAATTCTCTTACGAGTTCATTTATTTGACCTTTTAAAAAGTTTGCCTTGGTTCCCATATCATAACTGACGGCAAAATCGTAAGCCGCCCCCAGAGACAGAATTCTATGGAAATTGCTTACAAACCCCGGTTCGGCGGTGGTGTCGGTGGAAGAAAACTCTTTAATGTCTCTTGTGAAATACAATTTCAACCCCTTTGAAGCGGTAACAACATCGGTGCTTGGTTTTGGATATAGCAATATAGACCGTCCAATCAAATCGTAATAAACGGGCATTCCGGGAGATTCTTGGAACTCGCTCATTGCCTGGCTTTCAATCTGGGATTTGTCTATCGGCTTCAACAGACGATAATTCCCGGCGGAATCCAAAACCTCTACCCTGTCTATTTTCTGGGCAGTTGACGGTATTTCGTAATCCTGCTGTTCGTCAACTATTGTGGTGGTGGCTATCGGCAAATCGGTCCAGTTGGAATCATCGTATTCCCAGGTTCCCGTAACTTCCCAAATCCAAGAGTTGACCCTGCGATACCAAGCGTTTATCAGTGTTGTAAATTTCTTTAAAAGGGTGGCGTCGCCGGAAATATCTCCGTCCGACATACCCAAAAGCAATTCGCAATCCTGAATAAGCCCTGTT
>CAYPPH010000105.1:0-1860 GCA_964412565.1 uncultured Candidatus Saccharibacteria bacterium | reverse complement strand
TCATACCAAGATAGGGAATCTGCCTCGAGAAGATATCATAAGTTTCGGGGTTCATGGATATCTTATTAGATTTGTTATTAAAAATTATATATGCTCAAACAAACCAAAAACGGGGTTTTAATCGAAGTCAGGGTCAAACCAAATTCCAAAAGATTCGCCCTGCTCAGGAAAGGTGAGAAACTTATTCTCGAAGTGACATCCCCGCCCAGAGAAGGGGAGGCCAATCTTGAGATTATAAAAGGCTTAAAAAGAATGTTCGGAAGGAACGTGGAAATTGTGAAGGGACGGAAATCAAGGAATAAGGTCATTCTCGTAAGTGGGACGGCATCGCAGGAGATAGAGGGTCATATAAACCGTTTATAATTTTCTTTATGGCTTTGTCTCCTCTCCCGCCCGCGTACATCCCTATTCTAGGGATTTCAAAAAGGTAATGACCCGGTGGATAGGGAGAGGGGCTGACGGCGTAGTTTCTTCTCGTCCTGACTGCTCCCAGGAAACGTTTTCTAATCAAATCCATGCCCTTTTTTTCTTTCGGAAATTCCCCTCCGGGATAGCAGAAAACCTTGACCGCGGCTGCCCTCGGGCCGAGCAACTCTTCGAATTTCTCGTCCGCCTTTTTTATCTCTTCTTCCACTTCACTGTAACCCAGTTTATTGAGAAATCTGTGGCTGTATGTGTGATGCCCTATGCACGAACCTTCGTCAAGAATGAGGTTCAGGATGTAACCCTCCTTTTCCGGCGGGCCGAAGGCAAAGCCGTTCTTGTCAAAGCACACAAAAAATGCGGCATTTGCCCTTTCTCCATAAATCTCCTTAAGTATCCCGTAAGCACATTCCCTTTTTATTTCCCCGTTGTTATCCACCATCATCTGACCATGATAGGCATCGTCAAACGTAATTATGAATTTCTTCCCCCACGTGCTGAATTCACCCCATACGAGGTTGTCAAGACTTTCCGGCTTGTATCCCTCTTTCCAGAGAGTTTGCATGTGTCTCCTGAACTCCGGCGGCCTCACAGTGTAGCCGAATTTGTCGGTTTTCTCGCTTACATCATGATAGGCAAGAACAGGAACTTCTATTTTTGGCAGCAGAGAATCGGCTGCCAAAGCGAGCGAGTACTTCAGAAAATCCCTTCTGGAAATTTTGGACATAATTTAGTCTTTTATTGGTAGCAACATTTATAAAGTTCAGCCGCAAATAACCAAGCCCGGCGCAAGAAAGGATGAAATGGGCATCAGCTAAACGACAACCGGATACCATTGGCTGAAGTTTTTGTATATGTTGTCCCAGTAGGTTATTGTTTCTCTTATGAATGGTATTCTTGTTATTCTAATTGTTTTGCCTGTTCTGGGGTCCCTTGAGGTTTTGTAAACATTGTTCACCCCGCTGTTGAAGGCGCACATCGCATATGCCATGTTGCCGTGGAATTTCCTTGCGAGAGCAGCATCGTGCTTCACTCCCTTGTCTATGTTTGCAGCCTCATGAAAACGCTCATCGAATTTTCTTATCTCCTCCGGCTCTTTTAGAGTGAATCTTCCTTTCCGGTACCTTAAGCCGGACCTGTAATTTACAAAGATGCCCTTTCTCAGCTCATCTATATACCTTTCGTATCCCCCTTTCACATCCTTCATTATCTCTTCGTATTTTTCCTCCTCGAGAACCAAATCGAAAATTCTATTAAGAATATTTGTTTCCCTGCGCCTCTTTCTGTCTATTTCCCCATAATAGTCCTGCAGGGCAGAAAGTTCATCAAAGAGGTCTTCCAGCATGTACATGCCCGTGTGATATGCTTCCTCGATTTTATCCGCACTGCCACGCTTTACGAAGTCGAGCAGCCCTTCATAGAGGCTGTTGAGGGATT
>CAYPPH010000104.1:0-1877 GCA_964412565.1 uncultured Candidatus Saccharibacteria bacterium | reverse complement strand
TTCATAGGGATGATGCATTTTCAGGATTTGTACAATTACGACATAAATCGCGTGAAGCGGTGTTCTATACATTACCTGACCCCTGAGGCAATCATACCTTTTTGCGCGTTCAATGTTATACCGGAATGGTACAGGGACAAGGTTCAGAATAAATACGGCATATCTTTCAAGAAATGGGAATCAGTGACAGGGAAGAGGCTGAAGGACGATGCATACAAAAGGGATGTTAAGAAACTGAGAAGTTCCGAAATTTACAGAAAAACCTATGAGGGCTTTGTCAAGTGATTTAAATAAAATCTTTTTCTAAAAATTATTATGAAAATAATCAAACTCCGGGAAGCGCTCAAGAGCGGGGACGTCAGGAAAGCGATAGCAAACGGGAAAATATTTGTTTACCCTACGGATACGCTCTATGGCATAGGCTGTAACGTTGAGAGCAGTGAAAGTGTGAAAAAAATAATAAAGGCAAAGGGGAGAGATCCTGACAGGCCATTCTCGGTAATAGTCCCCTCAAAAGAATGGATACGGAAAAACACGAAAATAACAAAGGAAAACGAACGGTTTGTTGATGTCCTTTTTCCAGGACCCTACACTGTTATTTTGAAAGCGAAAGAACAGATACCTTATGCAGTATCCAAGGAAGGTTCAATAGGCATACGCATCCCAAAAAACGAATTCTGTGACCTCATACGCTCGACAGGCGTTCTGTTCATAACAACTTCTGTCAACCTTTCAGAGGAAGAGCCCGTTTATTCCGTAAAGCGCATACCTGACCAGATAAAGAAAATAGTGGATTACGCCGTCGATGCAGGGAAAATCGAAGGTCCGGCTTCCAGGGTTTTTGATATCCGTACGAACGAGCTGAAAATCGCAAGATGGTAGGATGGAGTTCGAAGGGGTGGGATTTGAATATTTCGAAACGGAGCTGGAAGAGTTCGAGGTCAGGAAGATAGGAAGGTTTGAAAGGGCCTTTAAGGTTGGTTATGGAGGAAGTCTGGGCAATCACCACGAAATAAAAGACGGGATTGTCTATCTGGGGGCAAGGGATTTTTATGTTTACGCAGTTGAGGCTGAAGAAGGCAACGAAATCTGGAGGTTCAAGGCAGATGGTATGCTTCCTGGCGGTGTAAGTGTTTTTGGTGATTCGGTTTTTGCGGGTTCGTCCGATGGGAGTGTGTATTGCATAAATGCGAAAACAGGTAAACTGATGTGGAAGTTCAGGTCAGGAGGACAGGTCCACAACTATCCCTGCGGTTATGAAAACATGATATATTTCGGCTCAAAAGACGGTCATATTTACTGTCTTGACAAGAGGACGGGCCAGGAAATCTGGAGGTTCAAGACAGGAGATATCGTAGCATTCAGTCCATGTGTTTATGAGGGAAAGGTATTTGCAGGTTCATTTGATGGCTATCTCTACTGTCTGGAAGGGGAGACGGGTAAAGAAATCTGGAGATTCAGGACAGGCGGGGAAATATGGAGTCCGTTCAGACCCAATGCTTACAACGGAGTCATATATTTCGGCTCATTCGACAATCATCTTTATGCAGTTGACTGCGAAACAGGGAAAGAGATATGGAGGTTCAAGACAGGCAAATACGGGAATGCAGGTTCTCCTATACTGTATAAAGGAACCATTTATCATGGTTCAAGGGATGGCATATTCTACGCCATAGATTCACAAACAGGCAAAGAAATATGGCGTTTTCAGATAGGGAAGGAAGAGATAATAACCCAGATGCCTGTTGTTTACCAAGACAGGATTTACTTCGGAGCAGGTGACGGAAACTTTTATTGCTTGGATATGGAAGGCAAAGAGATATGGAGGTTCAAGACAGGAGGGAAGATTTACTCTTCCCCGTCTATCTGGAAGGAAA
>CAYPPH010000103.1:0-1905 GCA_964412565.1 uncultured Candidatus Saccharibacteria bacterium | reverse complement strand
CCTCCTCGGCCTCACTTATCAGTTTTGTAAAGACCGACACGGGCGTAAGATAGTCTGCAAGAAGCGTCCTGCAAACGGCAATGGTGTTTCCGTGCCGCACAAGTTCATGGAATTCCTTCCGACTTGGCTGATACATACCGTCTCCCCTGTGTTGAGTTTGCCCGTGGCAACAAGCGCCGGTCTCGCTTTTCACCAGCCGCTTACGCTCGCGCCGTGGAGAGTTTAACAAAAAACAGCGCCGGAATCAATGCCGCACCGTTTGGGACGCTGTCAAGTATTGTGTGTAAATTCGGGAAGCAGGTGCCGGCGGGCGAGTTGGCCGAAGACGGCTCGCTCCGCTGCGGCGACATTAGCGAACGCCCCCATAGGACGCAAACGCTTCCGCAACAGCCCAATCACCCCTTCGGCCGCATTCGTGGTACGCCCCCTCCTCCACCATGCCTTGGGCAACTCGTAAAACGACATACTGTCCTGAAAAACGCTCAGGAACCACCGGACCACCTCCGGTTCATATCCCTGCCACCGCAGAGCCCACTTTCGGGCCGCCTCGCGTCCCACCGCACCGGAGACGCAACGGAAGATACGTCCGGCCTCACAAACCATCTTCTGGCGGTATGGACTCTGGACCAACAACTGCCGCAGGTTCCTCAATCGGTGCCAGATGCAGCACTGCCACGGCACCTCGGGATAAACCATCTCCAAAGCCGACCTCAAGGCCGGCGAGTCGTCGGTCACGAACATCTCGACACCTTCGAGGCCCCGTCGCCTCAGGTCCCACAGTAGTTCCTCGCAATACTCGCCCCGGCCCACCGAAAAGCCCAGCACCTCCCGACCGCCGTCCTCACGAAGCCCCACCGCCAGGACGACGACACGCTTGGCTCCTGCTATCGTCACATACATCCCATCCAGCACAACTACGCGATAAACGGCCCGAATCGGCTGCTGACGATATTCGTTCAACCTCTGCCGGAGCCAACGCCTCATCTCGCTTATGACCTGGTGGCTCATCGGGCCGCCCCACAGCTGCTCGGCCAAACAGGCGGCATCACGGGTGCTGAGGCCCATAAGGTATGAGCGAAGAAGAATCCGATTAACATCCTCCTGTCGCCGACGATAGCGGTCGAAGACCACAGAGCAGTCCAGGCCGCCCCGCCGTGGTCGCGGCACTCGCAGTAACAGCTCACCGTGGGGTGTCATCAGACGCCGCCGATAGGAGCCGTTACGGTAGCCCAGCCGTTGCGGTGTCCGTTCGTGTTGGCCGGCTGACAATTGCTCCTCGAGAAGCCACTGGAGGGTCTTTTCCACCACGTCCACCGTTAAGCCCTTAACCTGCCGGTTCAGGAGAGTCCAAAAAGCCTCTTGCACTTCACGATGCGTGTGTGCTATACTCAGTTCGTTGTTCATAAGGTACGCCTCCTTTCTGTATTTGGTGGTTTCAAAAGGAGCAACGTACCTTATTTTTTTCGCTTTGTCATCCCCCTACGCTTCGGCCTCGCTCCCGCTCGGCCTCCGCTGCGGGGGATGACCTCACCTCCAACACCCGTCCCATGAATTTACACACAAAACATTACACTACTGGTAAATTTTTTGGCAAACCTTGTAAGTATAGACGTGAACTGGGGTTATGGCGCCGCACTCTTGAAAAAATTTTGTGTCGAAGGTGGCGGGCCAGGTCGGCCGGCGGGAAAGGACACCACAGCCCGTTGGGCTTGCGGCTAAGACAATCCGCCGTGTGGCGACATTGTCGGGGCCGCCCGTTGGAATAGGGAAAAATGATGCGTCCCCTCGGCTGCTTGTCCCGAGCGAAGTCGAGAGACGCTCGGGATAAACAATGACGCGCTCTACATTAAGGTCATTTCAGGTTTGCAAGAAGTTCTTCATAGCGTTTGCTGAACGCGTGGAAAG
>CAYPPH010000102.1:0-1934 GCA_964412565.1 uncultured Candidatus Saccharibacteria bacterium | reverse complement strand
CCGCCTCTCCCGCGTCGGGACCCGAAGGGGCAATTCCAGACTTCAGATCTTCCACTACATCCGACCCCAATCTCTGATTCAGACAATTCACAACCTCGGGGGGAGCGGACTGCAGAGCTTCTTGCACTTGTCTAAGTCTTTCGTTGTCTTCCTCACCTTTTTGGTATTTTTCAAAGCATTCTCTGGTTGATTCCCCTATCTTTGAACTTGGCAAAAAATTTCCGCTTTTCAATTTTTCCACCACATCCGTACCTAATTTTTCTGTTAGACAATTGAGGACTTCCGGAGAAGCCGAATAAAGGGCGTCCTGCATTTTTTGGGTTTCCTCCTGTATCATATTAATCTCTTTCTGAGATATTAAGCCGTGTTCGCGGCCAAACTCAAAACAGGTTTGCTGATTGGCAGGATCATTGCAGAAAGCGTCGCACTCCTCTCTTGACTGGCACCCGCCCGGACCCTTTCCTCCGGTTTTCTTGTATCTTTCCGCCTCCTCTTGGCTCATCAGGCCGGCTTTGATGGCAAAGTTCATGCATTCTTCTTTATTTTCGTCTTTAGAGCAGTAAGCGTCACACTCTTCCTTGGTGACGCAGCCGCCGGGGCTCTCCCCCGCCTCAATCAAGGGAATGGATTTTTCCGCCTGCTCCAATTCCTCGGAAGGAATCAAGCCGGCTTTCTTGGCAAAGTTGAAGCATTCCCGAATATGATCTCTTTGATTGCAATAGACGTCGCACTCTGTTTTGTTTTGGCAATTACCAGGGGTTTGGGCTCCCTGCTTTAAGGCGTTAACCACCTTTCTTGCCTCTTGCAGCTCTACTGTGGTAAACAGTTGGTGGGTTTCGGCAAAATTCAGGCAGTCCTCGGTATTAGACAGCACGTCGCAGTACTGCCGGCAATCCTCCTTGTCTTGGCAGTTGCCAAGTTCTGCCACCGGGTAATCGATGGACTGGGCCAAAGCAATGGTGCCGATAAATAAACTTAATATAATTAAAGTCTTCTTCATGTTATTCAAAAGGATTAAGCTTTACTCTCTTGAAAGGATTGGTTTCTGGAATCCTTTCTGCGGGACCCTTAATTGAGTCGTAAAGCTGGCTACCGAAGCTCTGAACTTCTTCCGCGCCCTCCTGGAAGTATTTTTGAAACAAATAATACCCCCCAGCGGCCGCCAGCAGGATAATTATGATAATGAGTACGATTTTTGTTTTCCCCTTCATATTATTTTATTATTATACCGCCAACCGTTTGTGGATCACAACCACTATTCTGTGGAAAAGTAAATTGAGGGAGGTTGAACCTCCCTCAATTAATAATCTGTGGAACGATTTTAATCATCGTTTTGTTTCTTTTTGATACTCAAAATAGGAATAAGCAATTGCGTAAAAAGCGACTAAAAGCACTGGAACGAGAATGAAATAGAAGGCATAATTGGGAAAAAATACCCCTAAAAAAGCAATTAAGCCTGCAACCTTAAAAAGCTTTCCGCCAATTTTATGGGTCTTGTCCCAAACCCTTTCACTACTTAAAGTCCAGGGAGTCCTGATGCCGATAAACCAGTTTCTTTTGGCGTTCTCTGTTAAAATTCCGCAGTAGTAAAAAAGCATACCGAGAGCAGGCGTCATCATCTGACCCATATCGAACCTTTTGCCAAGATTCCAGGCAATGCTTAAAAGATAAATATAAAATAGAAAAATCATTGTAAGAGCTATAAAGCCGTCAAAGTATTTTCTGAATTTTGCGATATTCTCTTTTAACGGATCTATCTTAGGAATCAATATAAAGAGTAAAAACAAGCCAAGAAGAACAATCGGCATTAAAAACAAACCCCAAAACTTTGACATGTAACCATCTGCTTCTCCTTTGACGTTCCAATGAGAAGCCATCTTGTCCGGCATTTGAGGACAAAAATATGCCCCAAGACCAAAAGATATTAATATGAG
>CAYPPH010000101.1:0-2004 GCA_964412565.1 uncultured Candidatus Saccharibacteria bacterium | reverse complement strand
TTTTTGAACAGCATTCTCCCAGAAAAAGAAGTTAGGCGGGAAAAAGGCGTGATTATTGAGGAAATTAACATGCTTTATGACAATCCCATGTCCCAGATCGGCCTTTTGTGGAACCGGCTTTTGTACGGAGACCAGCCGGCCGGCTGGGATATAGCGGGCAAGAAGGAAACTGTGGCTGCCATCGGGCGCCGCGACCTTTTTGAGTATATGAAAAGCCAGTATGTGGCCGAAAACACAATTGTCTGCGTGGCAGGAAACATAAAAGACAACGAGGTTATCGGAAAGATAAAAAAGAGTTTTGCTGGCATAAGTAAAGCAAAATCCAAAGAAAAAGCGGAGGTTTCAGAAAAACAAAAAACTCCCGCTTGCCTTTTACAGCACCGCAAAACCGACCAGACCCATCTTTGCCTGGGAGTCAGGGGGTACAACATTTTCCATCCCCAAAAATACAGTCAAGATGTTTTGGGAGTGATATTGGGTGGCATGATGAGTTCCCGCCTTTTTATGGAAGTGAGGGAAAAATTAGGCTTGGCCTATTACATTAAAACTAACGTCGACTCCAATCCGGACACAGGGTATTTGGTTACTCAGGCGGGCGTTGACAACAAAAACGCCGAGAAAGCCGTAGCCACCATTGTTAAAGAGTATAGGAAGATTTCCCGCACTAAAGTTCCTGCGGAAGAACTGAAAAAAGCCAAAGAATACATAAAAGGAAAAACCGCCCTGCTTCTGGAGTCATCTGATGAGCTGGCTGCTTTCTACGGCATCCAAGAACTTCTCAAAAAAGAGATTTTAACCTTGAAGGAACTTTATGCTAAAATTGATAAAGTTACGGACAAAGACGTTTTAGCGGCGGCCAAGGATGTCTTTCGTCCTCAAAATCTTAATCTGGCATTATTAGGTCCCTTTTCCAACCAAAAAAGATTCAAAGAATTATTAAAACTATGACAGAAAGCAGAGTACTGGACATATCTTGGGGTTCCATTTTGAAGATTGCCATAGCCTTGCTGGCTTTTTACATCCTTTTTCTCATCAAGGATATTTTAATTTGGATTCTTTTTGCCGTCATTATTTCCATTCTTTTCAATCCGGCCATTGATTTTTTAGGCAGATTCGTGCCCCGCGTTCTGGCGGCCGTTCTCGTCTACGTTACGATTTTTGGAATCCTGGGAATAATGATTTATCTGGTGGCTCCCATTTTCTTTACTGAAATTCAGCAGTTTTCCCAGTCCTTCCCGGAATATTTTGAAAGAGTTTCTCCCACTTTGAGAGGGTTGGGCATTAAGGCATTCGAAAGCTTCGACGCTTTCACAAAAACCATTGAAGATAATTTAGCCCGGGCTTCCTCTAATATATTTACTGCCATCGGAGCTATATTCGGCGGGCTCTTTTCCACTATTACTATTTTTTCCATTGCTCTTTTCCTTTCTCTTGAAGAAAAGGGGCTGGAGAGGGTAATCAAGGTTTTAACGCCAAAGAGATACGAAGGAGTAGTGTTAAGCTTATGGGAGAGGAGTCAAAAAAAGGTTTCTGGATGGTTTGGGGCCAGGATTCTTTGCTCTTTGTTTGTCGGGTTGATGACCTATGTCACTTGCTACGTTCTTAACATAGACTACGCTGTATCATTCGCTCTTTTTGCAGGAGTCTTCAATTTCATTCCTTTTGTCGGACCGGTTTTGGCGGGAGCCATTATTGCCATTATCGTAGCGGTTGATTCCTGGTTGAAGGGCGTCTTTTTCATCATCGCCACTATTTTAATTCAGCAGATCGAAGGAAATATTCTTAGCCCGGTTTTAACCAAAAAGCTGATTGGCTTGCCGCCGGCCCTGGTGCTTATTGCCGTCATAGTCGGGGGAAAGCTTTGGGGGCTGATGGGAGCTTTATTGGCTATTCCTATAGCTGGTATCCTTTTTGAGTTCCTGCGCGATTTTCTAAAGAAAAAGAAAGAGGAAAAAGCGGTAATGATATGAGCCCCGTTAGAAATCTGCCATTAAAAGTACTCGC
>CAYPPH010000100.1:0-2011 GCA_964412565.1 uncultured Candidatus Saccharibacteria bacterium | reverse complement strand
GTTCTGCTGCCAATACGAATTTCTTGCTAAACTGGACAAATTGGGAGTAGAATTCAATATATATGGAAGACAAATCATTACACCGTATTTCTTCCACCGCCATTATCCAAAAAGACGGCAAATATCTTTTAACCCAGCGCAGTTTTGAAAAAAAAGCGTTCCCCGGCAAATGGACGGTGCCGGGAGGAAAATTGGAAGTGGATGATTATCTCAATTTGCCGAAAACCACCTCCGACCATTGGTATTTTGCTATTGACCGCGCTCTGAGAAGAGAGATACATGAAGAGGTCGGGCTGGAAGTGGGAAAACTCTATTATCTCTGCGACATGACTTTTCTGCAGCCGGACGGCGTTCCCGGGGTCATTCTGAGTTTTTACGGTGACTGGCAGAGAGGCGAGGTAAAATTGGATGAGGACAGCATTAATCATGCTTGGGTTACGCTGGATGAGGCCAAGAATTACGATTTGGTTGAGGGCCTGTTGGAAGAAATCGAAATGGTTGATAAAATATACAAAGGTAAGCATTAATTTTAAAACAATATGTTTCAACTCGTTTACGAATGGTTTTTGGCCCATGGATTTAAAATAATATTAATCCTGATTGCGGCCGCCTTAATCATCAAAATAGGCCGCAGTTTCATTGAGAAAGCGGTCAGGAGAGCCATTAAAAACATTGACCACGGGGCTGAAAAAAAGAGAGAGGATACGCTGATTAGCATTTTCAATGGAGCTCTCAAGGTGGTCGTCTGGTTGACAGCTTTAATGACCATATTGCCAGAATTCGGCATTGAAATTGGTCCCATTTTGGCGGGAGCTGGCATTTTGGGCGTTGCTGTGGGTTTTGGCGCCCAGTATATGATTAGGGATTTTTTAGCCGGCCTTTTTATTATTTTAGAAAATCAATACAGGATTGGCGATTGGGTGGTAATTGGCAAGGTCTCTGGAGAGGTTGAACGAATCACCCTGAGAAAGACAGTTCTAAGAGACCGGGACGGAGCAGAACATCACATCCCAAACGGCGAGATTAAGCAGGCCTCTAATCTGGCTAAAGGTTTTGGCAAACTTAATCTGAACGTTGGGGTGGCTTACAGAGAAGATCTGGATAAAGTAACGGGTATTTTAAACAAAATTGGCAATGAGCTGGCCCGGGACCCGAAATGGAAAGACAAGATTATTGAAGCTCCCCAGGTTTTGGGCGTTGATGACTTTGCTGATTCGGCTGTTGTTTTACGAATATGGGGCAAGACAACTTCCTTGGAGCAGTGGGGCATAGCCAGGGAGCTTAGAAAGAGGATAAAGGTCGCTTTTGACAAAGAAGGTATAGAGATTCCTTTCCCCCAGATGTCCATTTGGCCTCGGGGAGAATGGAAAAAGTAATATGGAATCATATCCTTTCTACGTATATCTGATTTTGCTCTGGCAGCTTCCCTGGACAGGAGTGGCTCTTTGGAAGTCAGCTAGGAATTCGCACAAGAAATGGTTTATCGCCATGTTTTTGCTCAATACCATGGCGATTTTGGAAATCATTTATATCTTTTTCTTTTCTAAACCAAAATCAGAGCAAAAATGATCTCTTCTCCAACCGAAGAAATTAAAAATCGCCTGGACATTGTCGAGGTGATAGGCGGCTATATTAAGCTGCAGAAGGCGGGAGCCAATTACAGGGCTCTCTGCCCTTTTCATTCAGAGAAAAAGCCGTCTTTTTTTGTTTCTCCGGCTCGGCAAATGTGGCATTGCTTCGGAGGCTGCGGAGAAGGAGGAGATGTTTTCAAGTTCATAATGAAAATTGAGGGGATGGAGTTTGGCGACGCCCTGAGGTTGCTGGCCCAAAAGGCCGGCGTTCAGTTAAAAAAACAGGATCCAAAACTGAGGTCGGAACGCCAGAGGCTGTATGAAATCTGCGAATTGGCCACCAAGTTTTTTGAGAAGCAGCTGGAAGAGGGAAACTACGGCAGGGAAGCCAAAAAATATTTGCTGGGCAGGGGTGTTAACGAAGAATCAATTAAAAAATG
>CAYPPH010000099.1:0-2036 GCA_964412565.1 uncultured Candidatus Saccharibacteria bacterium | reverse complement strand
AGAAGGGATTCAGGATTGAAGTAATCAGGTGATGCTATGAAAGTAATCTACGAACTTAGAATGAAACCAGAACCATTGAAAGGAAAGGTAGTCTATATGCCAAATGGATGGGTGAGAAAACCTAAAAACCCCAAGCGGTCTTTGTGGTGGCTTCCTATAGGTCATGTCCACATACATAATTCCTATCACCGAATACACACCGCAAAGGTCGGGGGAAAGGCGAAGGCATGAAACCAAAACCATTAAAAGGAAAAGAAGGATATGTCGACAGCTGGCAGATTAGGGACAGGAAAGATGTTACAAAAGTTTTTAAATCAGAGGATGTCAGATCAGCCTGCGAGTTTTTCCTTAAAGAATTAGAAGAAATAGAGGGGGACTCCCGTTCTGATGAGGATATTATGAGAACAATCAAGGCAAAGTTCAGGTCTGCTTTCAAGGATATTCTCGGAGGTGAATCATGAAAATGCATGACGAAATAAGGAACAAAGAAGCAAATGATTTCACAATAATTTATGATGCTTACAAAGCAAGAAGATTATTTGAAGAAGGAAAATACACACCGAGACAACTGTCAATTATGAAACAGGAGAACATAAGGATAACCCTTAAAACAGAAGGATTTACGATTGGAGACATTCGGGATGCTTTAGGTGAATTGTGCGGTTACTGTTTCGCTTATTTCAATCTTTCTGGGAGTTGTGTTAACTGTCCATTATATAAAAGAGTTAAGAAAGATTGTATAAAGTTACCAGAATGGAAATCAATGCGTCATGCCAAAACCAAAAAAGAGTTCCTGAAAGCCCACATAGCATGGTGCAGGAGACTCGGATTGGAGAAGGATATGTTCAAGGAGGTGATGAAAGATGGATGAATGGAAAAAAGAAATCCTGAGAAAATGGGAGGATGTGCATGATGCACCTGATGACGTTATAAGAGGGTTGATAATAGATGATGTTGAGAAATATTTAATGAAGAAATTCAAGGAGGAACATGCCAAACAGAAACTACGAAACGGGGAGGAGGCTTGAATATCTGGTGATGAAAGTATTAGGGGAAAATTGTTTGGGTTTTAAAATATGGGGTGTATGAAGGATGAGCTGGAAACCAAACCTTTCATCGTTCCCACATAAAGAAGGATCCAAAACATTATTATGGAAAGCATTTGATAAAATACAGCCAGCTATAATAGAGGATCGGTTAAAAGACGATAAAGGGATGTTCGCAATTAATACCAATAAAGGCGTATTGGTTGCAAAGAAATATATATATGGATACATTGTTTCAGCTCATATGAGAGCTGTTGTGTCGGCATACAATCAAAGAAAGAGGCTGATATTATACATAGATGATATAAGGAAATTTTATAGTTTCAAACCAGATGAAATACTCAGGAATTCAGAGGAAAATATAAGAGGAAAGGCTGTAATGCTGAACTGGAACATAAAATTAGGGGAGAAATTAGAAGTTTTAACATAATATTTATATAATAGAATGTATAAGAATATATTGGAGGTCTTAAAACATGGGTGCGAAAATTGAAGGAAGGGAACCGGAAGGATTCCTCTTTAGTCTGGACAAAAAAATCCATAAGAAATTTAGACAAACCTGTGCTAAAAAGAAGCTGGCTCCAAATTTCGAGATAGAGAAATTTATGCAGAAATTCATTGATGAGCATGACGAAGAAGTGGGTGAAAAAAAGAAGAAATAAACAGTCCGTAAAACCAGATAGATGGAAAGAACTAATGGAAGACAGGGCGGAAGTTAGGAATGCCTATCATGTTCCCGGCAATAAGAAGGCCAGAAGGCCATTTAATGCTGTTTATTTCAACAATAAAAAACCCCTTAAAAGCAATATCCATCGAGCAATAGCAGGTCTTACATTATACAGGTTCGGAGTGCTCTTGGACAGTTCCCGAATAAGATCTGCTGTAAGCATGCTTGCGAGTGTCATGGAAGACGAACTCAAAAAAATAGAAAAGAAACCATCACAATGGTTCATAACGGACTGTTATGAGAAACCAGATGCATTTCCAAAC
>CAYPPH010000098.1:0-2038 GCA_964412565.1 uncultured Candidatus Saccharibacteria bacterium | reverse complement strand
ACAACCATAGAAAGACAGGTGGAGAAAGGCCTCTGCAAGAAATTCAACCCCGATCCTATTGTCCCGATAGGCGAATTTCCGTCCTTCAGACGGGAACGCCGGAGAATGACAATAAAATTTTAAAGAAAGGGAGGAAACAGATTGGCTTTCAATAATATACTCACTTCCAATGTCTTTGAATCCTTGGCAACCCTTTTTCTGAACGGCAAGAAAAGTTATTACTTCGAATCCGGCACCCTGCCTGTTGAGGCCATAAATGTTTTCCTCCAACCGAGAAAAACATTTGAAGGAATTCACGAACTTAGTCTCGACATGGCCGTCCATGGCCAGCTGCATCCGGTCACAGTCGCCCCCTTCAACAGAGAAGAGTGCGAAGGATATCTTTGGTTTCTCAAGATGATATGGACTGAGAGCCCTTTCACGATTGAAGACGCCAGACCTTACGCACAAAACGGCAAAGAAGTATACGAAACACTTATTGCTGGCGAGCGCAGAGTGAGGGCCTGGTCCCACAGGCGAAAGAAAGAGTTTGACGCCTGTCCCATCTGCCAGGAACTGTGGGAAACCGGGTGCGAAGATTGCCGGAGAAGATACGGAGAGGAGCCTCCAGGAACCTGTTACCAGCGTCACTTCGGAGGACCTCCGGTGGAACAGATAGAACCGATAGAAGTAAAGTTTTGCGTGGGAATAAACTCTCTTCAGGCTTTCTTCCTGCAGCTTGCCGAAAACACCCATATGCCCGTTCCCTCGCATGAGGAAGCCCGAGCCTACGTCAATTTCTACAAAGTTCTTCAGAGAGCGGCCGAAGAACAGGACGAAAAAATAACCCCGGCTAGGTTTGCCGGTTTGGTGGGGCGTCGTCCGGACTATATAAGACGGGCCATCCGTTTCTGCGAGCTGCCCTACGCCATTCAAGAGATGGTCGAACAGAAAGTCATTACCTACGGAATAGCTCTTGAGCTGGCCCGGCTTCAAGATGCCGGCCTGAACGAAGCAGAATTGGACTGGTGGCTCAAGGAAGCAGTTACCCAGAACTACAAGACGGAAGAATTCCGCGACATTATCTCTCAATTCATCCGAAATCTCAATTCCGGCCAAACTTCACTGTTTGACGTATTTTCCGAAGAACAAAGAAGAGAAATGGAAAAGCTACATTTCCGGATGGTGGTGGAACGCCATACCATTATGGCAGTCTGGACTTGGATCCATTATATGGAGAGACTTCAAGATTTGTTCGACAGAGGAAAACTGGGGAAAAAAGACTCGCCGTTTTCGATCCGTAGTCCGGTAAGAGTTTCTCGAGTATTGGTTGAAAAGATCAAACAAGTCCTTCCTTGTCTTGAAGGACACATGCCTCAAGAAAAACATGCGGAGGCGAAAGTTGTCATAAGAAAAGCAGAAAAGTTTCTCGCCAAACGCGAAGAGGAAATGCCAAAATAAAAGGGCGGTATCTACCGACGATATTCGAGAATATCACGCGTAGATACCGCCTTTTTCCGTTTACAAAAGCTAAATCTTTACCTGTCTAACATACTCTTTTCCTGCTTATCTTCAAGCCGGAATGGCTGATGTTTTAGTTAAAACCCCGCAAGCAGCCAAATGATGGAGGTTGAACCTTCATCATTTTGTATGCCGCCTTTTTGTTTTGGCGATTTTTTGATAAAATAAAACATAGACGTATAAACGGTCGAAGACAAACTAATTAAACAAAATAATATGAAAGGCTACGTAGCTAACATTGAAAACATCACCAAGGACAACGAAAACTTCAGGAAGGTTTTGTACACCGCAAAACACAGCCAATTGGTGGTGATGGCTTTAAAACCTGGCGAGGAAATAGGGGAGGAGGTCCACAATTTGGACCAGTTTATCAGAATTGAGGAAGGCGAGGGGAAAGCGGTTTTGGACGGGGTTGAGCACCAGATTAAAGATGATTTTGCCATTGTTATTCCGGCTGGCACCCGTCATAACGTAATTAATACCTCCCAGGAAAAGAAAATGAAGCTCTACACCATATATTCTCCGCCTGAGCACAAGG
>CAYPPH010000097.1:0-2054 GCA_964412565.1 uncultured Candidatus Saccharibacteria bacterium | reverse complement strand
AAGGAATGAAACTGAAGTTCGGCCGCAGTTGGTACGACCCCGAACTGAACCCGAGACCGGCCTGGGTCAACGTCGGGAATCGGATGGGATATGTTCCTATCGGCACCTCGCCGATGATAGGCGCGGGCGGGCAGGCCATCATCTTTGAGTGCTACAAGGAAAACCGGAAAATCAAGGCCGGCAGGGAGATTGGGCGGGTCATTCTCGTGACCTTCCCGGGCGTGACGGCGAAGCACACAGCGCGTCTTGCTGACGAGGTCCACATGCTCCGAGCGGTGCCGGAAAACGTCTATGGCGTGCGGATACCGAAAGTGAAGGGATTGAAAACTCCGGTATGGGTCATCATTAATTTCCGGGATGAAGACGTCAATATCACACTGCCCTTCGAGGCAGGCGGCGACGGGAGGGTTACGGTAAAGAAAAAATCCTGTCTAACCGTTCATCCGCAGCAAAAGGAGTGCAAACTAAAGTCCGTGCTAACCTCACTGTTTACCCGCTAAGGGGCGCAACATTCCCTGTTCACCCCATCTTGAGATTAGAAAAACTCGATATCACCTATTTTGGAAGCCCCTCACAAAGTATAGGCTTCTTCTGGATAAGCGAGCCGGTAGTTTTCTCATCCCTCGTGCGAGCCGATAACCAATTATCCCCTTCGCCCGTCGCAATGGTTTGCCAACCTCCACCACCCGCTCGGCAAGACTCAGCGTCCGAAGGCTTAACAGCATAAGGAATGCTATGGCCAGCATCGCAAGAAACACCAAACGCTTAATCGCTCGCAGACTCCTTATGCGAAAACCCTCCAATCCAACCTCCTGCTTAAGGAGTCGGATTGCCTCCTCGGCCTTCCAACGTTTGCCGTACCGCCGCAGGACTTTTTCGGCGTCTCTAAAGTCTTTTACTTCCGTATTTGTCAGCAACATCATCGTGCCGCCGTCTATTCCGGGAACAGTACTTACCACAAGCCGAAGCGGCTCATCACGCCCGGGGAGTTTAACCTCTTGATAACCAACATAGTGCAACTGATAGCGTCTCCCCTTCGCTCGCCACCGCAGGCATTTTTTAAGATTACGCATCCTGTCGGCGATGTCGGTGGCACTCATACGTACCCCTGAGGGCAAGACCAGATGCCGGTCTCCGCGAAGACGCACGATGAAACGCATCTTGTTGTCTAATAAGCAGTTAAGGACCTCCCCGCTATCAAATCCGCGGTCGAAGGTGAATATCCCGGAAGTCCCTAACCTGTCCTTCAACTGGCTTAAGGTCTTCAGGATCACGATGTTCTGACTGGGTGTCTTGGGGTCATCCACGCTGAACGGCTCAAGGACAAGCGGCACAGTTTCCTTACGCGTCACCGCGTAGGCCTCGATGCACCAATAACCCGGCTTTAGTTCATCCTTGTCCCCGTCACGCACCAGGGCCAGGTATTCAAAGTCTCTGCCACGCGGTTTTGACAGATCGGTCAGGTCCACCGCGACGACCGTGTCCTGACCTACAAGTGGCGTGACGCTTTTTAGATATGCCTCCTGCACAATTCGCCAACTCCAGGTGCCACCTTTGAGTTGTCGGCAAAGGCGTTTCGCAGTATAATCAAGTGTCGTCGTGCGGTCGTGGATGCCTCGGGCCATTTCGGTGACCATCAGCGAACCGCTGGCCAGGATTCCCCACAGGCTTTGTCTGATAAATCTTTGACGCACCTTGTCGCAGACCTGTAAAATAGGCTCCAGAAACAGGTTGAGTTTTGCCGAAACATTTTTCAGTAGAGTTTGTTTTACCATTGTGGGTCTCCTTTCGTGCCTGGGCAGCGTAACATCGGTATTTTTCGGCACTTAGGAGACCCTTTCTTTGACCCCATCTCAAAATGGGTGATCTCGAGAGACGAAAAGTATCGACATTTGAGGTAGGAGCTGTTAGAATGCCGCGACTTGTGCATAGCCAGAAGATAGAAGGAGATGAATGATGGCGAAGGTAACTGAATCGAAATCAGGTGTTGAGATTGTCTTGGATAACGGGACGAAAATTCAAATGCCTTTGGAGGGCGAGCGGCTCTTGGGCAT
>CAYPPH010000096.1:0-2086 GCA_964412565.1 uncultured Candidatus Saccharibacteria bacterium | reverse complement strand
AACGTGAGGGGAAGCTTGGACTCTTCTCAAATTACTATAGCCACTCCAGAGATTATTCCGCCGGTAGGCGAAGAAGAGGAGGAAGAGGAGGAGGAAGAAGAGGAGGAAGAAGAAGAAATTCCTGTTGAAGAAGAGATCACTCCAGAAGAAGAAGTAACTCCCGAGGAAGAAGAAACCACTCCTGAAGAAGAGGCGACAATCTCCGAGGAAGAAGAGATTGAGCCAACCCCATTCGTTGCCGCAATAGGAGATATTCTATCGTTTGGTACGGGAAGCAACTGGGTGGTCTTATTGGTTGTCCTTGTAATTGCTGCAGCTGTAATAGTTGTTATCTCTTGCTTGAGGAAGAAAAGACGCAAGAAACAATTCTAAACCTCATATAAAGGGGCGGCGGATTTCCCGCCGCTTTTTTATTGCTATAGATTATGATATATTGGTATAATATAAAGCGATGAGAAAAAATGTAATCATCATATTTTTAGTTGTATCCATTCTGGCCAGTTTCGGTGGTGGTTTTTACTTCGGCCAGAACCAAACACCTTCCACTCCGCCAGAGGGAGTTTTGAATCCCGAAACCGGCAAGCCACAGGAGGTTGATTTTTCTCTGTTCTGGCAAGCCTGGCACGCTCTAGAGGAAAACTACGTTGACCAATCGGATATTGACTATAAACAAATGCTCTATGGAGCGGTTTCCGGCATGGTGGGTTCTTTGGACGACCCTTACACCGTGTACATGCCCCCTGAGGATTCCAAGATCTTCAAAGAGGATGTTTCGGGAGAATTCCAGGGAGTGGGCATGGAAATAGGAATAAGAGACAGCCAGTTGACGGTTATCGCTCCCTTGGAGGGAACTCCGGCTGACAGGGCAGGCCTAAGGGCCGGAGACAAGATTACAGCTGTCAACAGCACTTCCACCCAAGGAATGAGCACTGATGAGGCGGTTAAATTAATAAGAGGGCCCAAGGGAACCGAGGTGGTGCTGACTATTTTTCGGGAAGGCTGGACTAAAACCAAAGACTTTTCCATTGTCAGGGATATCATTGAAATACCTTCCGTCACCTGGGAAATAAAAGAAGGCAATATAGCTTATTTAAAGATTTATCATTTTTCTGAAACTGCCAGGCAGGCCTTTAGGGAGTCGGCCATTGAAATTATCAACAGCGAGGCCGACAGGATAATTCTGGATTTAAGGAACAATCCCGGTGGCTATTTGGAAGTGGCCCAGTCCATAGCCGGCTGGTTTTTGGAAAAAAACAAGCTGGTAGCCATTGAGGATTTCGGCTCAGACAGGGAAGACAAGAAATACTTGACCAAAGGCCCTTCCAATTTGGTTCACTATCCGTTGGTTGTTTTGATTAATAAGGGTTCGGCTTCGGGCTCTGAAATATTGGCCGGAGCCTTGAGGGACAATCGGGGAGTGAAGCTGGTGGGTGAGCAGTCATTTGGCAAGGGATCGGTGCAGCAGCTGGAGGATTTGAGCCAAGGCTCCTTGAAGGTGACCATAGCCAGGTGGCGCACGCCCAATGGCGCTCTGATAAACGGCAAGGGGCTGGCTCCCGACGTTGAGGTGGAACTGACAGAGGAAGATTTTGACGCAGGAAAAGATCCTCAGCTTGACAAAGCCATTGAAATCATAAAAAAACTCGAGTAAGATATAAAAGGAAACCATGAAAGTCATACTTCTCAAAGATGTAGAGAATGTAGGCAAGAAATATGAAGTAAAAAGCGTTTCTGACGGCTACGCCAGGAATTTTCTCTTTCCCAAGGAATTAGCCAAGCCCGCCACTCCCGAAGCCTTAAAATGGCTGGACATGCAAAAAGAAATTCAAAGACAGAAGGCAGAGGAAGATTTGAAGGAGGTGGAAGCCAAGGCCTCCAACATTGACGGTATGGAGCTGGTCATTCCCGTTAAAATCGGAGATGAGGGCCAACTATTCGAGTCAATCGGCAATCAAAAAATCGCCGAAAAGCTCAAGGAAAACGGGGTGGAAGTCAAAAAGAACCAAATTCTTTTGGAAGAACCGATTAAGGAAACGGGGGAGTATCCTATCAAAGTCCGCTTTGATCACAATTTGGAGGTGGAAAT
>CAYPPH010000095.1:0-2168 GCA_964412565.1 uncultured Candidatus Saccharibacteria bacterium | reverse complement strand
CCTCTGGTGCGCCAGGACAAGTCTGGCTCATTCACCGACCTGAAAGGAGGTTGGACTGAGATTGCTTGTTCATCAGTTAGTCACGAGCCCGGCGGCAGGGGCAACCCTGCTGTCCGAAGCGGCTCGGTCAAGTCCGTAAGGATGAGACGAAGGTGTGGGTCGCAGTAAAGCGAACCCGATTCGGCCTCGTTACACTATTGGCAGTCGGCGACCCTCCCGGAGGTTGGGGAAGCCTGCCACCGCCGGGGAAGAAACAAGCAAGTACACCCGGCGGGCTGTCCGGGGTGACTGGGGGCGACACGCACCGAAGGATGAGTCGAGGAACCTGGGAGACCCGGCGGGGTGTGGGTAATACCACAACGCCCTGTGGGAAAAGATAACCACATGTGCGGCTCCGGTCGGGAGTCGGAGATGCCCATAGTAGTGAAGAAGCGGGGTAATTCCCGTGGAGCGAAGGGGCATTGCCGGAGACATGTTTCTGTAAAGGAGGGGAGTTCCGCTTGAATAATAATTCCACTACGGGAGAATCGGCGAAAGACACTATATTCCTCGAAGGAGGAAAGCGTGTCAAGCTGCCGGAGAAACTCTCCACTCTGAGACGGAAACTGGGCCGAAAGGCCAAGCAGGAACCGAAGTTCCGGTTTTACACTTTGTGTGACCGGATATATCGGACTGACACTCTTGAGGCGGCATGGAAACTGGTGTGTGCCAACAAAGGCGGAGCAGGAGTCGATGGAGTTACGATAAAAATGGTGGAAAATTCCAGAGACGGCCTGTCGGGATTCCTGGCTGAAATCCGGGAATCTCTGCGCGCCAGGACCTACCGGCCTCAACCTGTACGCCGTGTCCACATACCAAAAGCGAATGGGAAGATGCGTCCACTCGGCATTCCGACGATACGGGATCGTGTTGTCCAGATGGCGGCGCTTCTGATTCTTGAGCCGATTTTTGAGGCGGATTTTCTGGACTCCTCCTTCGGGTTTCGTCCGGGACGGTCTGCTCATCAGGCGTTGGAAGCAATACGGAACAATCTTTCAAAAGGTCTCGTGGAGGTATATGATGCGGATTTGGAAGGCTACTTTGACTCGATTCCCCACGACAAGTTGATGGCCTGCCTGCGGATGCGCATAGCCGACAGGTCTGTACTGCGGCTCATCCGCATGTGGCTTAAATCCCCGGTGGTCGAATCAAAAGGTGGTAGCAGCCGGAAGAATCGCCCCCGTAAGGGGACGCCACAAGGAGGCGTGATTTCACCTCTGCTGGCTAATATCTACTTACACTGGTTTGACAAGAGGTTCCACGGGGATGACGGCCCTGCTCAATGGGCAAATGCCCGTCTGGTACGCTATGCCGACGACTTCGTGATAATGGCAAGGTATCAGGGACGGCGGCTGACGGAGTGGGTGGAATCGATGGTGGAAGAGTGGCTGGGACTGAAGATTAACCGGGAAAAGACGCGGGTGATAAACTTGAAGAGGGAAGGTGTAAGTCTGGATTTTCTTGGCTTTACTTTCCGGTATGACCGAGACCTGCGGGGTGGAGCATATCGGTATCTGAATGTGATGCCGTCGAAGAAGGCGTTGTCAAGGGAGCGTGAGAAATTGGGCCGTATGACTTCGCCGTCGATGTGCTTCAAACCGGTGCCGAAACTCATTGAGGAAATCAATCGCCATCTCGTGGGATGGAAGAACTACTTCGAGTTTGGGTATCCGCGTAAAGCGTTCCGGGAAATTAACAGTTATGTACGGGGTCGGTTGTCCGCCCACCTGGGGCGGCGGAGCCAGCGACCCTTCAAGACACCGGAAGGGATGACGAAGTATGAACACTTGAAGCAGATGGGACTGGTGTATCTGTAGTCGTCGTAATCGTACAACTCCCTGCGAAAGCCCGAGGTGAGAGTCTCCGGGAAAGCCGGATGCGGGAAAACCGCATGTCCGGTTTGATGAGGGGGGAGGGGGCACCTGGAAACAAGTGCTCACTCCTCTACTCTACTGGTAAATAAAAACGATGATTTTAACCACAGAGTACACAGAAGAACACAGAGATTTTTAAATTATAAAAACAATAAATTCCCGGGCATTATCATCAACTTCATATTTTTCGATTGAAAGACGGCATCAGGAAGATAATGAATTAAACCCTCTGTGAAACTCTGTGACCTCTGTGGT
>CAYPPH010000094.1:0-2318 GCA_964412565.1 uncultured Candidatus Saccharibacteria bacterium | reverse complement strand
TCATATATATACAACAAAAGCGAGAAATTGTCAATAGTTTGTTAATATTTCGGCGGCCACAAAGCCCAGGTAAAGGAGGAGCAGGAAAAGGGCCTCCTTCTTGTTGATTTCCTGCTGGGTTCTGGAAAACAGAGTAAAGAAAAGTACGGCAGCTATTATAAAAACGATGCCTGTCAGGTAGGGAGTAATATTGGGAACTACCAACGGGTGAATAAGAACGGTTATTCCCAAGACCAAGGTGGAATTGGCCACCACGGCCCCCAACAGATTGCCCAATACCATGTCTTTGTAGCCCATGGTAATGGCTTTGACCCCGAAGGTAATTTCCGGCAGATTGGTGCCCAAGGCGATCAAAATGGCGCCAATGAACATCAGGGGCAAACCCAAAAAGACAGCCAAATTAGTGGCCGACCAAACAATCCCTTCGGCCGAAACAAGAAGAAGAGCCAAGCTTAATAAAAACAGGCCGATATCCTTTAAAAAGAACTTGAATCTCTGCCACTCCCGATAGAAAGCGTTGTTAAAGACGCGGGTGAACCTCTCTTTGTGGTAAAAGACCCTCTGCAGGTAAATGGCCAAGGCCAGCAGCAGAATAACTCCGTCCACTCTGGAAATGCTGCCGTCCAGCATCAGCAAAATAGGGAGAAAAGCAATGACCATCGTGTAAACGGACTTACGTTGGATAACAGCTCCCTCACACTTTAATCCCTTGGCCACCAAGACCCCTATAGCCACGGCCAGAGTCAGGTTGATGATGTTGGAGCCAATGATATTGCCAAAAGAAAGCTCTGGTCTGCCGTGAAGGGCTGAAGTGATACCAACAAACAATTCCGGCATAGTGGTGGCAAAAGCCATCAAAATGAAAGCCACCACGAATTCAGTCATCTTAAAGTACTTGGCTATTTGAATTAGCGACCTAACCACCCAGGCGCCCGACTTCACCAGAAGAACGCAAGAAAGAACGAAGATAATAAGATAAGTCCACATGGTTAGTCCGTTTTATGTCTGACTATGAAATAATATTTGGCAGCTTCAATCAGTAAAAGGTTAGCCATGCCCAAGCCGGCCAAAATCATCCAATCAGTTAACTGCAGGGGTACGGTTTCCAATAAGGTGTTGAAGATGGGCAGGTAGACGGAAGCTGTCAGGGCCAAAGCTCCCACCAGCCAGGAGATAACCAGGAATTTATTGGAAAAGGGATTGATGTGCCAGATGCTCCTCCTCAGGTTCTTGCAAGAAAAAACGTAAAAAAGTGAGTCAATGCCTAGACCGGCAAAAATCATCGTCCTGACGTATTCCATCTCATGGCTGCCTTTCAAGAGCCACCACAAAAGCCCCAGTAAGAGAGCGTCGGTCAGGATGCCAATGACAAAAATGATGACTCTCATTTCTTTGGTCAGAAGATGGGTGTTTTTATCCTCTGGCTTTCTTTCCAGCACCCCCTCTTCTTTTGGTTCAAAAGCTAAAGCTACTCCGGGCAATCCATCCTCGATTAGATTGATCCACAAAATCTGGACAGCCGAAATAGGTAAGGGCCAGCCCAGCATCAAGCTGGTGCCTATTAAAATGGTTTCGGTAAAAGAATCTGAAAGCAGATAAGTTATCACCTTCCTGATGTTGTCGATTATGGCTCTTCCCTCCTCAATAGCCGCCACGATGATGTTGAAATTGTCCGTTAAAAGAACCAGGTCCGAAACTTCCTTGGCAACATCGGTGCCAGACCCCAGAGCCACCCCGATGTCGGCCTTTTTCAAAGCCGGGGCGTCATTGATTCCGTCTCCCGTCATAGCCACCACCCTTCCTGTATTTTGCCAGGCTCTTATAATCCTCATTTTATGGCGGGGTTCAACCCTGGAATATATTTCGATATTCCTGACCTTTTTTTGAAATTCCTCCTCTGACATCTTGTCCAGCTCAGTCCCGTTAATGACGTTCTTCTTGTCGGTCTTTAATCCCAGTTCCCTACCCACGGCTTTAGCCGTCAGCAAATGGTCTCCCGTTACGATCACCAGCCTCATGCCGGCCTTCCGGCAGAGCTTTATCGCTTCTTTGGCATCCTCCCTGATGGGGTCTTGCAGGCCAATAAAGCCGATAAAAATAAGATTGTTGATTTCATCGCTGAGTTTTTTGTACTTCTTTCCCTTTTTCATTTTCTTGTAGCCGGCAGCCACCACCCTCAAGCCCTGACCGGTCAGTGACTCCAGCTGTTTTTGGAGCTCAAGCCCAGTCTTCATATCCATTTTCTTTATCCGACCGTTATCCTGCACGCATCTCGAAAGCCCTATGATTTTTTCTGGAGCACCGGTAACGAATAAAAT
>CAYPPH010000093.1:0-2414 GCA_964412565.1 uncultured Candidatus Saccharibacteria bacterium | reverse complement strand
CCTAAAAGAGGATTTTCTTCTTCGGGTTCAAAATCCCTTCCGCCGAGCAAGGCCGCATACTCATTGGTTTTGAAGTCGGAAAACCTGACAATGACGGGATGGGGCCAGAAAGCCGAAGCTATCTGGCCGATTCCCCTAGCTAATTCGTCAACGAAGAATTGAGTTTTGTTTTTATATCCCAAAGTGGCCTGGTCAATCTGTTTTCTGACACTTTTATCAAGTTTCTTGTAGTTGAGCAGGGCCAAAGGATGCACCTTTATTTTAGAAGCGATTATAAACTCTTCTCTGGCCAAACCCACTCCCTTGTGAGGCAGAAAAGAATTCTTGAAGGCAATTTCGGGGTTCCCCAAATTGACCATGAGCTTTGTCTTTATCTTAGGTAGTTTTGCCAGTTTGTATTCTTTTTCCGACCATCTGACCTTGCCCCGATACACTTTGCCAACCTCTCCGGAAGAGCAGTCCATGGTCACCAGCTGGCCGTTTTTCAAAACGGAAGTAGCTTGAGCAGCCCCCACAATGCAGGGCACCCCCAGCTCCCGGGAAACGATGGCTGCATGAGAGGTGCGGCCTCCCAGATCGGTGATGATACCCGCCGCTCTTTTCATGATCGGCTCCCAGTCGGGATCAGTCATGGTTGTCACCAATATTTGCCCTGCCCGGAATCCGCCTATTTGTTTGATGCTCTTGATTACGCTGACTTTGCCGGAAGCTATCTTTTCCCCGATAGCCGTTCCCTTAACCAAAACTTTGGGATTTTTCTCTTTCAAGGAATACTCCCTGAAAACATTCCCTTCTTTTTGCGTGTGCACCGTTTCCGGCCTGGCCTGGACGATAAAGAGTTGTTTTGTTTTGCCGTCTTTGGCCCATTCAATATCCATGGGCATTTTGTAATGCTCTTCGATGATTTGGGCCCACCTCCCCAGTTTAAGCACCTCCTTCTCTGACAAACAGAAACTTTGCCGCTCTTTTGGGGAAACTGCAACTTCATTCAAACCGCCGTCTTTTTTATAAATCATTTTTCTCTTTTTGTTCCCCATCCTTTTACTGATTAGAGGCGAAAAACCCTTCTTGAGGGTCGGCTTAAAAACATAAAACTCATCCGGCACAACCCTGCCTTGCACAACCATTTCTCCCACCCCGTATGAACCGTTGATTAAGACAACGTCCTTAAATCCCGTTTCCGTGTCCAATGTGAAAATGACTCCGGCCGAAGCCTTATCCGATCTGACCATTTTTTGCACTCCAACGCTTAAAGCGATTTTCATATGCTCAAACCCCCGCTTTTGGCGATAAGAGATGGCTCGGTCGGTGAAAAGAGAAGCTATGCATTTTTGGCAGTATTTTATCAGCTCATCCTCCCCCCTGACGTTAAGATATGTTTCGTGCTGGCCGGCAAAGGAAGCCGAAGGCAAATCCTCGGCGGTGGCCGAAGACCTGACTGCCACATCGGTATTCTGGCCGTAATCTCGACAGAGCTTCCGATAGGCCTTTTTGACCTCTTTGGCCAAGTCAGTGGGGAAATCGGCGGCCATAATGATGCTTCTGATTTTTTCTCCCCTTTTCTGCAAGTCGTCAACCTTGCCGACATCCAAACCCTTTAACAGTCCGCTGATCTCATTTTTCAATCCAGCCCGGTTGATGAAGTGCCAGTAAGCTGAAGCCGTCAAAGCAAAACCGTCGGGAATGTTGATTCCCTTGCGGCTAAAATTTCGATACATTTCTCCCAAAGAAGCGTTTTTGCCTCCCACCAGCGGCACGTCTTTTGAAGAAAGCTCCTTGAACCAAAGAATGTATTTTTTCTTTTTCACCATATTATTCGCAAGTTGCTGAAGTAATGGCATCGTCTATCTCTATGGTGGTTCCGGCCGATTCCAAACACCAATGCTTGCCCGTAGACAATGGGGAAGAAACTGCAAAGTCTTTTCCGTCAGCCGACACAAAACATTTGACGGGAAGATTGCCGTTTTCATTCATAATGGCCTCTTCCAGAATTCTGAAATCCCCGCTGTTGCTTAAAGTATTGTCGCTTCCGTCGCAAACCATAGCATAGCTTTCGTTGTCCCTAATATAGCTGAACTCGGCCGCATTCCTGACCTGGTGAATGTACGATTTGACGTTGGCGTCCTTAGCTTTTTCCCTCTGTCCCCAGGTGTTAAGCAGCACTATGGTAGCCATAAGGCCGATGATAGCCACAACCACCATCAGTTCCAAAAGGGTGAAAGCCCTGCTTTTCATAATATGGAAATGATTATTTTCTTTTAATTAATGCTTTTGCGGCCAAGGCGGCTCCTTTCAGTTCTTTGTAGTTGGGAATCTTGTTTTTTTCCAAAAGTTTGGCTCCGGCCTCGGTATATTGGCCGCCCAGGAAAGCCGTTAAAATCGGTTTTTCCTTGCACCTCTTCTTCGCTTCTATT
>CAYPPH010000092.1:0-2451 GCA_964412565.1 uncultured Candidatus Saccharibacteria bacterium | reverse complement strand
AATTCTTTTTTGGAAGGCCCAAGCTGGTTTTGGTTACGGGCTCCGGCAGGGAGACGGCCAGGGAAGCCGTTTTCCAATCCCTAAAGCCGCATTTTAAAATAGGCAAAGAAGTTTGGCTCCATGAAGCAGCTCCCGAAGAACTGCCTCAGTGGCGCTTCTTTGTCAAAAAATCCAAGCAGGCTGTTTTGGTCGTCAGCCACATTGGCGAATATCATCCCGAGCGAGGCTTTTTTGCGGGAGAGCTGGAGGCGGCCCAGCCGGTGATTGATTTTGCCAAAGACTTGCCAGCCCATGCTTACTTGGTATTAAACTACGATGACGAGACGGTCAGGGACATACAAAATCAAAGCCGAGCCCATCCTCTAACTTTTGGCTTGGGAGCCAGGGCCGATATTAGAGCAGACCATATTGTTCTGACTCAGTTTCCCGAGCCCGGCCTGCCTGCGCAGGCAGGCACTAATTTCAAGATAAACTATGAGAGCAGCACTGTGCCTTTTTGGCTGGAGAGGCTTTTTGGCAAAGAAAACATATACGCCGCACTGGCTGCAGCTGGCGTGGGAGAGATTTTAGGCTTGAACTTAGTGGAAGTCTCCAGCGCTCTTAGGTATTATCGGGGAGTACCCGGCAGAATGAAAATGATTGACGGCATAAAAAAATCCTTTGTGCTGGATGATTCTGCCAACGCCTCATCTCTTTCCATGCTGGAAGCCTTGGAAATATTGAAAAGCATCCGGGTTGAAGGCAGAAAAATAGCTATTTTGGGAGACATTGTGGGTGTGGGCAAATATACAATTGAAGCGCACGAGGCTTTGGGCGAACAAGTGGCAAGATGCGCCGATTTACTGTTTACCGTGGGGGAGAGAGCCAGATTTTTCAGCCAGGGAGCTAAGGCCAAAGGCATGCCGCAGGACAACGTTTTTGAGTTTATAGAAGTAGACAGAGCCGGCGTAGCTTTGCAAGAGGAGATAAAGCCGGGCGACCTGGTTTTGGTTGACGGTTCTAAGGAAATAGGTATGATAGAAGTAGTAAAAGAAATTAAGGCATTTTAAAGGAGGTGATGCCTATGCGATAGCTCTTTTTGCAGATAAGTTAGAAAAATAAAATTACCACTGGAGGTGGAATCTTGTTGGTAGAGCCCGAGATCAGCTGTCCAATATGCGGAACTAATATAGAAATAGGCAATGGGCGTTCAAAAAAATGCCCCAATTGCTCTTCCAGAATAATCAGGCGCAGAAAAAGAGGGAAGACCAAGAAAATTACTTGCCGTAGTCCGGGCGGCAAGATTCTTAGGCCTTAATTTTATGGCCGTGGCGTTCGATTCACCACGGCCCTTTAATTACTTTACACGGCCAATCGTCTTTGATAGGATTATAAAGGCACCTTCACATCTAAAAAGGAGTGATGACTCAAATAAACAGGGGAGGTAATGAAGGATGGTAAAACATGCTAAGCCCCTAAAAAGAACTCAGCAAAAGGGATTAAGGCCGCTTCCTCCCTGCACTCCCGATGTTTTTCCTGAAAAGAAAGCAAAAAGAGGAGAGGAAGAGATAGAGAGAATACTGGACGGAAATTCTCTCAACTCCAAACAAGAATTCCTTTGCAAATACCTCTTGGTGGTCTGCCGGTTCCGGCTGGCTCAAGAAAACAAGGAAGACAGCAGTAACATCTACCGGGAAATCAAGCATCTAGAGGGAGAAACTTACAATTTCGGACTTAAACCAGAAGACCTCATTGTTTTTAATCGGGTACTCCGGGATAAGAATAAATCCGACATTGGGAGGATTCTGGAAAAGCTCAAAGAAAAGGAAGAAACCATCAAATGAGTCATCTCTCCTTACCCCGGCCCTATCGTCTAGTCTGGCCTAGGACACCAGTTTCTCAAGCTGGGAACTCGGGTTCGAATCCCGATGGGGCCGCAAGAATAAGTGAACAAATTCAGTATATGCGTAATTTGTTCACTTTTTATTTAGGGGTTTTGAGTAAACAGTTTTTGTTTTATAATATACCAATGGCAAAGAATATTTGGCATAGTCTTCCTTTCAAAGAAGTGGTGCGGGGGTTTGGCTCGGACTCCGAGAAGGGGCTGACTGAGCAGGAAGCGAGAGCCAGACAGGACAAGTTTGGCAAGAATGCGCTTCCCAAAGAAAAACCCTTATCCAAAGTAAGGATTTTTTTGGATCAGCTGAAGAGCCCCCTGATTTACATCTTGGTGATAGCCGGCTTCATCACGCTTTTTTTCCGGGAGTGGACCGATACCATTGTCATTTTCGGCGCCGTTTTGTTAAATACCATAATCGGATTTTTCCAGGAGAACAAAGCCAACCAGTCGCTGAGAGCGCTTAAGGAAATAGTAAAGATTAAGGCAGAAGTGATAAGAGAAGGAAACGAAATAGAGGTTGAGTCGGAAGATTTGGTGCCTGGCGATATCATTGTCTTAAGTTCCGGCAGCAA
>CAYPPH010000091.1:0-2493 GCA_964412565.1 uncultured Candidatus Saccharibacteria bacterium | reverse complement strand
ACTAGAGGCCGATGAAATTTCTGATTATGGAAATGGGGACGGCGGAAACCCGGCCGGTTTCATCCGCCATACTGAGGCCTATCACATTACCTTCTATATCAAACAAGGGGCTGCCTGCGGCTCTTGCTTCATAGATATTAGTTTGTATGGAGTCCTGGCTGATGGAAGAAATGATGCCCTCGTCCACCAATATGTCGGGAGCTACCAATAAATCCGTGGTGGTGGTAGCCGTTTCCCTTTCTTTGAACTCCATTCCCAATAAAAAGGCGCGTTCCCCCAATTTAATCCTCTCCAAGTCGGTAAAGCCGGCGGTATTCAACCTTCCTTTGCTTATTTTCACCAAAGCTATATTGTTTTCCAAATCCCTCTTTAAAATCTGGTAGGAGGGCCATTGGCCGTCCACATAGAAATAAAAGTCAGAGCCCTGGGGCACAAGAGAAGCCAGAGTAACAATGAGGCCGTCTGAAGTAACCACCAGCCCGCTTCCTTCCAAGATCCTTCCTTCAACAGTTTCCGTTTTTATCCCAACAATGGTTTTTTCCACCCTTTCGATGGCTCTGGTCAAAGCGGTGTTTTCTTGAACGGTAATCGTCTGAGTGGGATTGATAATCACTTCCCTGTTTTCCAGGCTGCGGATGAAGCCGATGTCTTGAAAAACCGGAAACTCGGCCAAAAACGGCAAAAGGGAGGCCTGTGCCCAGACGCCTCCCAAAGCTCCAAAAAGGAAAATTAAGAGAATTTTAAGTATTTTATGCAGCATGTGAAGCGCAGCGAAGAAAACAAATTTTAAACCGAAACTTTCTCTGCTTTCTTTTCCCTCACCAAGTCCTTGGGCGTCCTGAAAACTATCCTGCCATCTTCAGCGTCAATGGTAATTTTGTCTCTCTCGCCTATTTCCCCGGAGACTATCCTCATAGCCAAAGGATCCAAGACCAGCTTTTGAACTACTCTTTTCAGTGGCCTGGCCCCTAGATTTGGGTCAAAGCCGCGCTCAGCCAGCAAGTCCTTGGCTGATTGGCTTATTTTAACGCTGATGTCTTTGTCGTCCAGCCTTTGGATAACCTTGTTTAATTCCAAATCGACAATCTGCTTGATTTCCTGTTTGCCCAGATAGTTGAAAATGACGATTTCGTCAATGCGGTTCAAAAATTCCGGCCTGAAGTTTTCTTTCAAGGCATCCATTACCTTGCTTTTCAGATCCTGCGTTTCCTTGTCGCCGCCTCCAGAAAACCCCAGAGACCCCATTCTGGCTATATGTTCAGACCCCACGTTGGAAGTCATAATCAATATGGCGTTCTTGAAGGAAGCCGTCCTGCCTTTGGCGTCAGTCAAACGGCCGTCTTCCAAAATCTGCAGCAGAACATTGAAAACGTCGGGATGGGCCTTTTCAATTTCATCCAATAAGACGACAGAATACGGCCTGCGCCTGATTTTCTCTGTCAGCTGGCCGCCCTCATCATACCCCACATACCCCGGAGGCGAGCCGATGATTTTGGAAACCGTATGCTTTTCCATATATTCTGACATATCCAGCCTAACCAAGGCCGATTCGTCGTTGAACAGGAAGCCGGCCAGAGCTCTGGCGGTTTCGGTTTTGCCCACTCCCGTCGGACCCAAGAACAAGAAAGAACCAAGAGGCCTGGTCTGTTCTGAAATGCCGGCTCTAGATCTTCTGATGGCGTTGGAAACAGCTGCAATGGCTTCATCTTGCCCGATGACTCTTTTGCGAAGGATATCTTCCATTTTCTCCAGCTTCTTGGCTTCCTCTTCGATAAGGCGGGTGACGGGAATTCCCGTCCAGCGGGAAACCACTCTGGCAACATCCTCTTCCCCGACTTCCTCTTTGAGCATGCGGTGTTTTTTCTGGAAGCGGATAAGCTCTTTTTCTTTTTTCTGGATTTCTTTCAAAAGATTGGGGATCTCCCCGTATTTTATCTTGGCTACTTTTTCCAGGTCCCCCTCCCTCTGAGCCACTTCCGTCTGGTAGCTCAAATTGTCCACCTCTTTCCTCAAGCTCCTGATTTTCTGAATCAGGTCTCTTTCCGTTTTCCATTTCAGTTCCAGGTGCTTGGCTTTATCCTGTAAGTCGGCCAGTTCCCGGTTGATGGCGGTAATCTTTTTCTTGGAACCCGCTCCTTTTTCCGCTTTCAAGGCGGCTTTTTCGATTTCCAGCTTCTGGATCTCCTGCTTTAACTGCTCCAGCTCGGTGGGTTCTGACTCTATTTCCAGCCTCAAAGCGGAAGTGGCTTCGTCCATAAGGTCTACCGCCTTGTCCGGCAGGAACCTGTCGGTAATATAGCGGGCTGCCAGCTCGGCGGCAGCCACCAGAGCGGAATCCTTTATTTTGACCCCGTGATGGACTTCATATTTTTCTTTAATGCCTCTTAAGATGGCAAGAGTGTCTTCAACTGATGGTTCGGCCACATAAACCGGCTGGAACCTTCTTTCCAGAGCCGGATCTTTTTCAATGTATTTTTGGTATTCTTTCAAAGT
>CAYPPH010000090.1:0-2578 GCA_964412565.1 uncultured Candidatus Saccharibacteria bacterium | reverse complement strand
GAACCCAGTTCACAGGACCCCCAGCCCTGCATAATAACCAGTATACGACGCCCCGCAGTCTGCCGAAAGCAGAAAATTCGAAGCACGAAGCACGAAATTCAAAACTATCGGTTTGGAATTTTGAATTTTATAATTTGGGCTGTGTGGATCAGTGAAACTTTGTTTCGGATTTAGGATTTCGGATTTATGGTTTACGCTTAGCAAGCGTTTTGATGCATCTGGTGCAGGCTTTGACTCTTTTACCCGATGCCAACCTCACCCATTGGAGATTGGGATATTTTTTCTTCCTGGCCGTAGGATTGAATTTGCCTCTCAGCTTTTTCCTGCGGTTGACCATTATTCCTTTTTTGCCGCAAATGGCGCATTGGCGAGCCATACAAAAATATGTTATCATAAAAAAAACATGTTGGCAATCTTTTCCTTAGTCGTCTTATTCTTTTCCATCATGCTGCACGAAATAGCTCACGGCAGCATCGCTTTGCAGTTGGGAGATCCGACGGCCAAAAACGCGGGGCGCCTCACTCTTAACCCTATAAAACACATTGATCCCTTCGGCACCGTTATCCTGCCTTTGCTTCTGCTGGTGCTGACCGCCGGCCGCGGTCCCATTATCGGCTGGGCAAAGCCCGTACCCATTAATCCCTTTAATTTCCGTGACCAAAGATGGGGAACTCTCAAAGTTTCCGTTGCCGGACCCGCTACCAACTTTGTGGTGGGGATAATCTTTGGCTTGGTTCTCAGGTTCGTTTCTCTGCCTCAAACCCTTTCCCTGCTTTTCAGCATCATTGTGCTGTACAACTTCGCCTGGGGCATATTCAATCTGATTCCCATACCGCCTCTGGATGGCTCTCATATTCTTTTCTCTCTCCTGCCCGACAAGTTCAACCAGTTCAAGGCGTTCTTGCAGCAGTACAGCCTTTTCATTCTCTTGTTTTTCATCTTTCTGGGGCTGCAATGGATATTCGTTACCGCCTCCATACTCTTTAGTCTGGTAGTCGGTCAGTCTTTTGTCATTTGATTTTGTTGACATAATTTCACTCTTTTGCTAAATTAGGAGCTGTGCCGACAATCCAGCAACTGATCAAAAAGAAAAGGAAAAAGATAAAGAAAAAAACAAAATCTCCGGCCCTGGAGTTCGGTTTTAACGTACTCAAAAACAGGCCAAAGCAATATTCCTCACCCTTCAAGAGGGGAGTTTGCCTGAAAGTTTTTACCGTCACTCCCAAAAAGCCAAACTCGGCTTTGAGAAAAGTGGCCAGAGTTCGCTTGACCAACGGCATGGAAGTGACGGCTTACATTCCGGGAGAGGGACATAACCTGCAGGAGCACTCAGTGGTTGTCATTAGGGGCGGCAGGGTTAAAGACTTGCCCGGCGTCAGATACCATGTAGTTAGGGGCGTTTTGGACACGGCTGGCGTTGAAGGCCGACAGCAAGAAAGGAGCAAATACGGCACTAAAAAACCAAAAAGCAAATAGAAAGTATGGCCAGAAGAAAAAAAGTAGTCAAAAGAATTCCGCCTCCGGATCCCGTTTACAACAACACCCAGGTGGCCAAATTCATCAATAACGTAATGCAGAAAGGCAAGAAAACCGTTGCCCGGAAAATCGTTTACGGCGCTTTTGACGTTATCAAAGAAAAAACCAAGAAAGATCCGGTGGAGGTTTTTGAGCAAGCCATTAAAAACGCCTCACCTCTTTTGGAAATAAAGCCAAAAAGGGTCGGGGGCGCCACCTACCAGGTTCCCCGCGAAGTAAGGGGAGACAGGAAAATTACTCTGGCCAGCAGATGGATAATTGAAGCTGCCAGATCTGGTAAGGGAAAAAAGATGGCAGAAAAGCTGGCAGAAGAACTGATGGCGGCTGCCAAGAACGAGGGAGCGGCGGTTAGAAAAAAAGAAACTACTCACAAGATGGCTGAAGCCAACCGGGCCTTCGCCCATTTCGCCTGGTAATCGCATATGCCGAGACAATACCCAATACAAAGAGTAAGGGATATAGGAATCATCGCTCACATTGATGCCGGCAAAACTACCATGACCGAGCGAGTTTTGTTTTATACCGGCATTTCCCACAAAATAGGCGAGGTGCATGACGGTCAGGCCGTTATGGATTGGATGGAACAGGAAAGAGAAAGAGGTATTACCATAACCTCGGCCGCCACCACTTGTTTTTGGAAGGCTCCCGACGGCGAATACAGGATAAACATAATTGACACGCCGGGGCACATTGACTTTACGGCCGAGGTCCAGCGCTCACTTAGGGTTCTGGACGGAGCCGTGGTCGTTTTTGACGGAGTGGCTGGCGTTGAGCCCCAATCTGAAACCGTCTGGCACCAAGCCGATAAGTTCCGGGTTCCCCGCCTATGCTTTATCAACAAGCTGGATAGGATGGGAGCCAATTTCGAAAAAAGCTTGGAGAGCATATGGAAAAAGCTTTCTCCCAACGCCGTGGCCCTGCAGCTGCCCATTGGAGCTGAAAGCAATCTCGAAGGAACCATTGATTTGTTAACCATGAAGGCTTTGAAATACGGTGGGGACTTCGGCCAGATAGTCCAAGAGCAAGAAATCCCTTCGGAATT
>CAYPPH010000089.1:0-2622 GCA_964412565.1 uncultured Candidatus Saccharibacteria bacterium | reverse complement strand
CCTTTTTCAAGAGCCGCCAACATGCGCTCCGTCCACACCTCGGGTTTCACCCACGACCATCGGGCACGGATGTCTCCCTCTTGTTTAGGCTCAACCACTGACGAGGGTTTTAATTCCTCCGGCATGTCTTTCACGCCTCCACCTTCCTGCCTCCCTTTGCTCCACGGGCATTACCCCGCTTCATCACTACTATGGAGGCTCTGACTCCCGGCGGATTCACCCACCCGCCGGGGCTCCCTGATTCCTGTATTTCGCCTTCCTGCCATTCCATCTCCAACCACCCCGGGAATCCCCTCCATCACTTTGACAAGTCCATCAGCGTGAGAGGTGTTCCGCTCCATAGCGGGTACAGGCTTCGCCATTCCCTAGCAGGCTCGCCGATTCATAGAGCCGAATCGAGTTCGTTATCCTACGGACTAGCAGTTCACCTCCAGTTGCTTCCCACCCTGCCTCACGGCAACGCAGTTACTTTCGATTTCAGAGCCGGGACGAAGACTCCGGAGGAGACTTTCACTCCTCTGACGAAACACCATCTCAGGCGCACTAGGGGCGTATTGCTATACGCCCCTCTCGACTTTGGCGGTTTACTAGATAATTTCGGTGTTTGCTAATTTTTTTAGAGGGTGGGATATAATTTTTTTTGTCATTTTTTATTGTTTTTCTTGACAAATATTTTTTTATGTGGTAATCTAGTCCTAGCACAAGTCTTACAACTAGACGAGGAGGTTTTTATGGGTTATCCGACTAAAGTTCAACTGATCAAAAGGCAAAGCAGTCAGCAGTGGTACATCAACTTCCCCTCCGCCATTGCTCAGGCTATGGAGTTCTCAAAAGGTGAAATCGTCGAATGGATTATCGAGGACAAAAAAAATCTCATTCTTCACAGGCCGCAAGCTGTCTTCAAAAATCCTAAAAAAAAACCGAATCCATCCTCTCCGCAATTGAAGACGGAATAAGCCGGGCGGAACATGCCTTCTCGACCAGGAGTACCTTCTTGAGGGCAAAGAGGCTTATAATCTCCACGCTTCTATGCCTGGGGCGCCACACCGGGACGGGTTTAATTACAACAGCCGGCAGGCAATTCATCGACTGGTCGGCTGACTACAAACTTTTCTCTCAGGGCAGGTTCGACAAATCTTTCCTCTTCGATGTCATAAGAAAAGGCATTATCGAAGGGCTCCCGGAAGATGCGCCGTTCATCGCAGCGATGGACGATACCGTAATCAAAAAAACCGGCACGAAGATTGAAGGCGTCACATACAGGAGAGACCCCATGAGTCCGCCATTCCACACGAATTTCATCAGGGGACAGCGATACATCCAGGTGTCCGCAGCGCTTCCGCCCGAGATGACCGAGGCGCCTCACAGGATGATTCCTGTCGATTTCGTTCATGCCCCTACCGCAAAAAAACCCGGCAGGAAAGCCTCCCCGGAAAAACACGATCAATATCTCCTGGACAAGAAGAGATACAACCTCAGCAGGCAGGGCATGGAAGCGGTGAAATCGCTCCGGGAGGCTCTGGACAAAGATGAAGGATGCGGAAAAAGAAAATTGTGGCTGCTTGTTGACGGAAGTTATACGAATAAAAATGTCTTCAGGAATATTCCCGCCAATACCACGGTTATAGGCCGGACGAGGAAAGATACAAAATTATATTTCCCTTATGTCGATGATAAAGGCGGCAAGGGAAGGAAGCGGTCGTACGGGGACAGGGCGCCGACCCCGGAAGAGCTGAGGAAAGATGAAAGCACAAAATGGGAAAAAATAAATGTATATGCGGCAGGGAAAATGCACGAGATGAAAATAAAAACGCTTGGTCCTGTGTTGTGGAGGGCGGCGGGATATGACAAGCCTCTTTTGCTTATAGTGATAAAGCCTCTTACATACAGACCGAGAAAGGGTTCGCGTCTGTTGTATCGGCGGCCTGCCTATCTTCTCTGCAGCGATCCTGATATGTCGCCCGCCGAAGCGGTTAAGGCGTATGTGTGGCGGTGGGATATAGAATTGAATATAAGGGATGAGAAGCAGATAATCGGTGTAGGTGAAGCGCAGGTGAGAACGAAGTCGTCTGTGGAATCGTTTCCCGCTTTGTCCGTTGCGGCATATGGGATGCTGCTGTTGTCTGCGGCGAAGGTGTTCGGGGTGAACGGGAGGGCGGGAGATTTGCCGGAGCCTGCCTGGAGGAAAAATGAGAAGAAGAAAAGAGCCAGCACGCAAGATTTGATAAGGCTTTTGCGAAATGAGGTTTGGGGCAGGTGTATATCCAGCTTTAATTTCTCAGGCTTCATGACACGGGGCAGGCGGAACACGAAGCCCAAGAAATTGGAAATGCCGCTCCACTCGGCTGTCCTGTATGCCATAAAATAAGAATTTCAAGGCTGATGGCAAAATAATTTGACTGATTTAACAGCCAAAGTCGAGGCAGGGGCGTATTGCTATACGCCCGTCTGGAGGTCTGGATTCCTGCCTTCTCAGGAATGACATAGAAGTGCAAAGATAAAAACGCAAAGCATAAAATTAATAATCCATTAAGAACAAAATGGGATTGGAATGGCGAAAAATTCTCCCTCCGTGAGGGAGTCCCTATTTATTTTCGATCATGGCATCGATAAATACCAGGT
>CAYPPH010000088.1:0-2657 GCA_964412565.1 uncultured Candidatus Saccharibacteria bacterium | reverse complement strand
ACTTTCATAATATATATTACTTCCCTCGGTACACGATCCGTCCGCGCTTTTCGTCGTAGGGGCTCATTTCCACCGTCACCTTGTCGCCGGGCAATATCTTAATGCGAAACATTCTCATTTTGCCTGCCAGGTGGGCGATAATATCTGAGCCGTCCTCTAATTGAACCTTAAAATGGGTACTGGGCAGAGCTTCAGTAATCGTACCTTGCTTGAGAATCTTTTTATTCTCTTTTACCATTAATACAATTTAAAATATTATCAGAAACTTTTTAATTAGTCAACCCCGTTAGAAATCTTTGACAGTTATAGAACTCTTGAACCGAACCATATCCAAAGCGACCGTTCAGAGATTTCTAACGGGGTCAAGCATTATTTCAATCTTAATACACTCGATATTCTCGGGAGACTTCTTGGCCCAAAAGGGCCACAGATCAACCTTGGCCTGTTTGATTTGGGAATAGTCCCCAAGAATCCGGCTGATAGACTCGGGAGTCTTGTCTTTCAGCACTTCCCTGAGGTTTTCTTCGTCAACGGTCTGATAAATGTCTGCTGTTATATCCAAATTAAGGATAATTTGGTTTTCAGTCAGTTTTATCTCCTCAACCGTGTATTTTACCTGTAGAGAGTTTTCCTGCAAGGCCCAGCCGTCCGGCACTTGGGAGGCGGCATAGTTTCTGGCAAACTCATGCACATTGTCTTTTTTGAAAACCATGGCTTTGGCCCGGGAAGTCGCTTGAGCCACAAATTCGGCCTCCGCCTGCCCGACTTTTGCCAGTGGCACGTATTCCACGATTTCCTGTTTAATGGCGTCTTTTAAAACAACGTAGTCGAGAGAGGGCAGTTTTTCTTCCAGGGCGGATTTGGATTCTTCCAACGCCAACTTGGTCAGCTCGCCTTCAGCCCTATCAATATCCTCTTGAGTGACTTGAGACGCCTCCTTTTTTGCCCCTCCCGTCATGGGCTCGAATGATTTTGCGTAAATCGAGGTATACATGGCGGTTCCGGCCAGCCCCGGTAGAGAGAAGGTGGAAGCGTCAATATTGTATTCTGCGCCCGGCTGGTCTGCTATCACTTCCACATCCACGGTTCCCGGCACCAGTTTTCCTCCCTCGTAATGAGCACCCGGAATAGTGATTCTTTTCGGGCTGCGAAAGAGTTTGCCGTTATCCGAAACGAAGCGGGTGTTGACAATTAACGGCTGGGCGTTGGTGGAATAGGCGTTATAGACGGTGATGACTCCCGACGCCCTGGCCGTTTTTAATTTTGAGCCGGTTGCTTCAAACGTGTCTGAAACTGTTTTTTCTACCTCCAAAACACTGCCCGGTATGTCGCCTGAAGCTAAAGCCTGTTCATAAACAATTGCCCGGGTCTGCAGTTCCTTGGATTCTTTCTGAGGCCAAATCCTCACCTCGGCTTTGGGCTCTATCAAAAGCCAGGCCAGCAGACAAACGGCAACAATCCCTCCGATGACCACAAAGGGTGTTTTTTTAAAGGAAATCTTGCGGCCGCTCTCTTTCTTGAGAAGGGGTTTTTCTTTCTTGATTTCTATTTTTTTCTCCGGCGCCTCGGCTCTTTTTTGTTTAACTTGCACAAATCCCGATTCTTTTGGAGGCGCAATATCAAATATTTTTTTCTTTTGTGGCATACCCCGTTAGAAACCAGCGGCGAAAAAATTTATGACAATAAATTGTTTTCGCGCAGTCTGGTTTGGATTATATCTGCTATTTATGGTTATTCTTATTAATTACTTTATGCCCCATAGCGCTTGTTTCTAACGGGGCATAACTGGCTAAAATTGAATTGAAAAATTGTGGAACTTCCAAATAAGGAAGATTCTTTTTAATATGGGGCAAATCACCAAGTGAGGCAAGTTTGATTCCGGGATTTTCAATAAAGGGAAGTTCGTCTTGCTCGGCCAGGGCCTCTTTTATGTCAAAAAGCTGGCTGCCCCCGCCAAAAAGATATAAGCTAGGCGGCATCAGACGTTTGTACTCATCCAGTTTAGAGTGCAATTCCGACAACCATTCGGCCAAAACCCGGTGAATAATCTCCCTTATTCTCTGCCTGGCCTGCTCCCCCAATTCTCCCTTGGAGTAGCTTTCTTTCAACACTCGGGCTCGTTCTTGCAAAAAACCGAGGCTATCTGAAAGGGCTTGGGAAAAATTCCCGCCTCCCATTCCAAACTCGTCAATCCACAGCGGATTTCCTTCTTTCAGCAGCATTAATTGGGTAATCTCCCCCCCTATGTCCAGAAAAACCCCGCTTTCCCCCGGGAAAACCTTCCCCAGAATGTCGGCAGAATGAATTATTTTTAATATCTCCAAATCCAGCTCCCGGCTGATTTCTTGCAATTCATGAAGATAATCTTTTGGCAGAAAGGCGGCAAAAATACTGAATTCCAGGTTCTTGCCGTTGTATTCCGTCATTTCTTTCACTAAATAGCCGTCGATTTTTATCTCCAGTATTTCAGAATGGATGAAATGAAGTTCTTTTGGCAGAATTCCGCTCTTTTCCGCCTGCTCCCGGCAGATTCTCTTTTTTGCTTCAGCCAAAACCGTCCGGCGTATTCTTTCTCTTTCTTGGCGATTAATTTTTTCTCCACCCTTCTCTCTTTTAAAAGTCAGTTTGACAATTCTGGCTTTCAAAATATCTGGCGA
>CAYPPH010000087.1:0-2901 GCA_964412565.1 uncultured Candidatus Saccharibacteria bacterium | reverse complement strand
GCGATAAATGGTTTTGGCAGAATAGGTCGTCCGGTTTTCCGCCATATCCTAAAGAGTCACCCCAGCTTGAAAGTGGTGGCCATTAACGATTTAACCGATCGGGAAACCCTTAACCACCTCTTGAAATACGATTCTGTTTACGGCCGCTTTGACAAAACCATCGGGCCGGGAGTGAAGATTTTGGCCGAAAAAGACCCTCAAAATCTTCCCTGGAAAAAGCTGGGAGTTGACGTGGTGATTGAGTCAACGGGCGTTTTTACAAATTATGAAGGGGCTAAAAAACACATTGAAGCTGGAGCTAAAAAGGTTATTATTTCCGCTCCCTCCAAAGATCCCGACAAAATTCCTTCTTATATTTTGGGAGTCAACGCCGACAAACTTGACCTGAAAAAATACGACATTATGGAAATGGCTTCCTGCACGACAAACTGCTTGGCTCCCATAGCTAAGGTTTTGCAGGATAATTTCGGCATAGTCAGGGGCTTTATGACCACTATCCACAGCTATACCAACGACCAGAGAATTTTGGATTTGCCCCACAAGGATTTGAGAAGAGCCAGGACCGCTGCTCTCAATATGATTCCCACTTCTACGGGAGCCGCCAAAGCCATTGGCAACGTTATCCCCGAACTCAAGGGCAAGCTGGACGGGATTGCCGTAAGGGTTCCCACGCCCACCGTTTCCTTGTTGGACTTGGTTTGCGAAGTGAAAAAAACCGCTTCGGCCAAGGCCGTCAATGCGGCTTTTAAGCGGGCTTCTCAGTCAAAAGATATGAAGGGCATCTTGGCCTTAGAAGAAGCTCCTTTGGTTTCCACCGATTACATCGGCAACACGCACTCTGCCATTGTTGATGCGGAAAACACCAAGGTGATGGGAAATATGGTAAAAGTTTTGGCTTGGTATGACAACGAATACGGCTACGCCTGCCGCTTGGCCGAATTTACGGAATACGTAGGCAAAAAATTAAAATAATCAACCTTAAAAGCCAAAGTTAAAATGAGGGAGGTTGAACCTCCCTCATTTTGTTTTGCTAGGTTTTTCTCTTTGGGATATAATAGATTAAATGGAAAGCTTGGAATTCGAAAAAACCAAGAAACTTTTGGAAAAATACAAGATTCCTTTCTGTCAGACAAAACTGGCAGCTTCCCTGAAGGAAGCCGTTTCTTTTGCCAAAAAAGCCGGCTATCCTTTGGTTTTGAAAATTTCCTCTCCCGAGGTTCTCCATAAGACGGATCTGGGTCTTGTAAAAACGGACATTGATTCTTTAGAAGAACTTGAGAACGCTTGGAATGAAATAACAAAGACGGCAAAGAATGGAAATATAGGAATGGAAGGCATTTTAGTGCAAAAAGAACTGTCGGGAACAGAGATAATGATAGGCATGAAAAGAGACGCCCAATTCGGCCCGGTTATTATGTTCGGCCTGGGAGGAATTTTCGTTGAGGTCTTAAAAGACGTTTCTTTCAGAATAGCGCCGGTTAAAAAAGAAAATGCTCTCTCTATGATGAAAGAAATCAAAGGGCACAAAGTGCTGGAAGGATTTCGGGGGCAAGAGCCATGTAATCTGGACAAGCTGGCCGAAATGATCATGGCTTTGTCCGAACTGTCCCTGGTTGAGGAAAAAGTAAAGGAAATTGATTTAAATCCCGTTATCGCTAACGAAAAGGGGGCGCAGGTTGTTGACGCCCGCTTTTTAATATCATGAGAAATTTGGAAAAAATATTTAATCCCAGGACGGTGGCCGTCATAGGCGCCAAGCGAGAACCAAAGACAGTCGGCTGGGGGTTGATGAAGAATCTTCTGGCAGGATCGGCTAGGAGAAGGGTTTTTGCCGTCAATCCTTTTGAAAAGGAGGTTTTGGGAGTTAAAACCGTTCCTTCGGTAAAATCCATTAAGGGGGAAGTGGATTTGGCCGTTGTCGCGGTGCCAGCCAAAGTGGTTCCTAAAGTGGTTGAAGAATGCTGCCAAAAGAAAGTGGGAGGGATTATTGTTATTTCTTCGGGTTTTGGAGAAAGCGGCAAGAAGGGGACTGAGTTGGAAAAAGAAGTGAAGCGGCTGGTGAAAAGATCAGGCATTCCTTTGCTGGGGCCGAATTGCCTGGGAGTTATCAGGCCGGAAATAAAATTAAACGCCACCTTTGCCCCAGTTATGCCAAAAGCGGGAGAAATTGCTTTTCTTTCCCAGTCGGGAGCTCTGGTGGATTCGGTCATTGACGAGAACGTCAGCAAAAACTTCGGTTTTTCCGTTCTTGCTTCTTACGGCAACGAAGCCGACGTGACTTTGTCCGATTTATTGAAATGGGCCTCAGACGATAAAGCTACGAAAGTTATCGCCCTTTATTTGGAAGGTGTAAGAGAGGGCAGGAAAATTATGGAGGTGCTTAAAAAGGTTTCAGCCAAAAAGCCGGTTTTAGCCTTGAAAGGCGGCAGGACAAAATCCGGAGGAAAAGCCATTGTCAGCCATACGGGCTCTCTGGCCGGAGATTACCAAATATACCAGGCGCTCTTTAAACAGACGGGAGTAATGGAGGTGGATACGGTGACCGAGCTTTTTTGTTCGGCTAAGGCTTTGGCTTGGCAGCCCAAGTGCCAAAACGGCATCGGTATTATCACCAACGGGGGCAGCTGCGGAGTGCTTCTGGCCGATTACTGCCAAAACCTGGGAGTCAGGCTGCCGGAACTGACTCAAGCCACTTTAAAGAAACTGCAAAAGCCCGGAGTCATGCATCCCGCTCATTCGGGAAGAAACCCTCTTGATGTAGTGGGGGACGCTTTGTCTGAAAAATACAAATCGGCCATTGAAATTCTTTTGCAGCAGCCCGATATCCACGGCTTAATCATAGTTCAAACCATGCAGATTATGACAGAAACAAAAAAGAATGCTAAAATTATAATAGAAGCG
>CAYPPH010000086.1:0-2909 GCA_964412565.1 uncultured Candidatus Saccharibacteria bacterium | reverse complement strand
GAAATTTGCGGAGCGATATCTGAGCCCCTGGGAGAAATTACCCAGGTTATAAAGCAGGTTCTCAGAGACACTCCTCCCGAACTGTCGGCCGACATTATGGACAAAGGTATGATAATTTCTGGCGGAGGAGCACTCTTGAGAAATATTGACGAGTTAATTGCTCAGGCGACGGGCATACCCTGCTTTATTGCCGAGGACCCCCTTCTGTGCGTAGCCAAGGGAACGGGTATCGCCCTGGAAAATCTAGAGACCTACAAAAAAAGTATTATGAGCAAGCGCTGATATGACAGCCGGTATAGAGAAACAATGGCAGTTTTTAAGGAAAACGGCTGAGCTTGGGAAAATTGCCCACGCTTATTTATTTTACGGTCAAGGGCAGGCAGAGAAAAAGAAATTGGCCCTTGATTTCATCAAGCTGATAAACTGCCAGAGTCAGACAAAACCCTGCCAGAAATGCCGCAGTTGCCAGGAAATTGAAAAGAATATTTCTCCCGACTTGATCGTAGTGGAGCCGGAAGAAGGGGAAATTAAAATCGGCCGGGTTAGGGATATCCACCAAAAACTCGCCTTGCGCTCTTACGCCGCCCTCTACAAATCGGTCATCATTAATCGGGCCCATACCCTGAACAGAGACGCCCAATCGGCCTTTTTAAAACTTCTGGAAGAGCCCAAAGGAAAAACCGTCTTCATTATGCTGACAGAGTACCCGGAAATGCTGCTGCCCACAATTCTTTCCCGGGTGGAGCGCCTCAGAATTTATTCTCTTCCCGAAAAGACCGCCGCAACATCTTATCAGAAAAAAACAATCGATGAATTATTGAAAAACAGCCAACAGTCTTTGGCTCGTCGGTTTGATTACGCCAAAAACCTGGCCGATAAGCAGGAAGAAACAGGAGAGGTTCTTTCCGTTTGGCTGGCTTATTTCAGGGAGCAGTTGCTTCTGGCTGTTCGGGGGCAGAAAGGCGCCTACTCTCTGGCCAAACTTAAAAAAATACTGAACTCAATTCAAAATACCAACCTTTTATTAAGCACCACTAACGTCAACCCCCGTCTGGCTCTTGAAATATTAATGCTGGAACTGTAGGGAAAATTCTGTTATATTTAAGAATAGATATGCCCGGCAGTGAAAATTCGACAGTTGCCGGGCAATAAAATAAAATTAATTTTAGTCGAATTTCTACTACCGGGTATGTATCAAGAAATTATTAACAAAATCAAACCTGAACTGGAAAAGGTTATTCAATTTTTTGAAGGAGAGCTGACCAAAATCAGGACAGGCCGGGCCACTCCTTCTTTGGTTGAAGATATACCGGTTGACTGCTTCGGCCAGAAAATGCCTCTAAGGCAGCTGGCTGCCATTTCCACTCCCGAAGCCAAACAGCTGCTCATTCAGCCCTGGGATAAGTCATATATTGAATCGATCGAGAAAGCTCTGTCTCAATCAAACCTCGGCACTTCGCCGGTGGTCGACAAAGAAGCGATTCGCATTAATCTTCCTCCTATGACAGACGATTACAGGAAAAGTCTTTTACGCCTTTTGTCAGAAAAAGAGGAGGAAGCCAAAAAAACAATCAGAAAATGGCGGGAAGAGGTCTGGGGAGAAATCCAGGAAAAAGCCAGAGAAGGGGAGATTAGGGAGGATGACAAATTCAGAGCCAAAGACGAGCTGCAGGAATTGGTGGATGAATACGCCAATAAAGTCGAGCAACTGGGAGAGAAAAAGAAAAAAGAAATTATCGGCTGATTCATGTTCCTTACATTATTAGTCGCTTTACTGAGTTTGGTAGGGTTGATGGTCATTCATGAATTCGGCCACTTCATTTTGGCGAAGTGCTTCGGGACGGATGTTGAGGAATTTGGCATAGGCTATCCTCCGAGACTCTTTGGCAAGAAAATCGGCGGTACCCTCTATTCTTTAAATCTCATTCCTTTCGGTGCTTTCGTCAGCATCAAAGGGGAAAAGGGAGGGGTTGAGGATTACCGCAGTTTCATCGGAAAACCCATATGGCAGAGGGCAGCCATAGTTCTGGGCGGAGTTGCCTCCTTCTGGGTGGTGGCAGCCATTATTCTCAGCATAATGTCGGGGGTTTGGGGTTTGCCCACCGAAGTTTCAGATGAAGCCGATGGCAATCTGGTTAACTCTCGGGTCAAAATCACCTATTTGGCGCCTGATTCTCCGGCAGCCGAAGCCGGACTGCAGGTGGGGGACACTATTTTGCATTTTGACAGGATAAAGGAAGTACAGGCCTTCGTTGAAGAGCATAAAGGCGAAAGCGTTGTTTTATCCGTTGAAAGAGGAAGCGAGACCATTGAAAAAACCATGGTTCCCAGAATCTCGCATCCGAAAGACCAGGGTCCCCTGGGGATTGAAATGGCCAGAGTTGCATTAAAGCCCTATCCCTGGTACGAAGCTCCCGTTCAAGGCGTTAGAGCCACTTATCAGCTGACAGCCAGCATAATTTCAAACTGGATTATAGGGCTAAAAAGCTTGCTGGGATTTGCGCCTTTGCCCGAAGGGATGAAAATGGAAATGTTCGGACCCGTCGGCATACTTGATTTAATGAGGGAATACGTTTCTTTGGGGGCCAACAATTTCCTTCTGCTAGTTTCCTTCATTTCCATAGCTTTGGCTCTGGCCAATATTCTGCCCATTCCCGCGTTGGACGGAGGCAAGCTGATATTTTTGGGAATTGAGGCCGTCAGGGGAAGGCCGGTCAATCACAGGCTGGAGCAAAGAATTACCGGAGCATTCTTCATTTTATTGATCATTCTGATGATATTCGTTACCGTTAAATTCGATATCCCGCGCTTATTTTAATTTCATGCTTCAATCAAAACTTTTTGCCAAAGTAAAAAAGGAACCCCCAAAAGACACAGACAGTGTTTCCCATCAGTATCTGGCCAGGGCC
>CAYPPH010000085.1:0-2920 GCA_964412565.1 uncultured Candidatus Saccharibacteria bacterium | reverse complement strand
GCTGGACATTCATAATCTTCCTTTTCATATTCATGGCAATCTGGGTATCTGTAAATGTTTATTTCGTTTTTCTGAGATTTGACCCGTATCCATTCATCCTTTTCAACCTCTTCCTCTCCTGCCTGGCGGCGGTGCAGGCCCCGATTATACTCATGAGCCAGAACAGGGAAGCGGAAAGGGACAGGTTAAAGGCCGAGTACGATCACAGAATAAACAAAAAGTCCGAACTCGAAATCGAGGACATGCAGAAGGACCTGGAAATAATAAAGCAGATGATAAGGGAAATTAAAAAAACGATTTAAGAAGTCGTGTCTGAACCCAAGGAATTTAAGGGGCCATGACACAATTTATTAATGATGAAGATAAATTTTTTTGTAAGTAGTTTTCTTCCTGTGGTTATAACAGTTTTTGTTATACTCATTTTTCTTTCAAACTACTCAATTGCACAAACCAACCAATGGACAGAATGTGTGTCTTTGAATGGAACGAGTTGCGAAATTATTTGTGAGGAAAGAGGGCTTAAATCATACAACCACTGTCTCGACTCGAGAGGAACAGGCCTAGCCTGTATGGAAGGGTGGAGCAAGGGGGGATGCGAAGACGGAAGTGTCCCAAGCACAAACGCACTCTACTCGTGTCCACCTGCTCCTGCCAGATACAATAGCACTACAATATGGAAATGCTGTTGCAGTGATAAAGACGAACCGGTTTGCTTTGATTCTGATGGCGGAAAGAATTACACCATTCAGGGATATGTCGATGACGGGTCCCAACAAGTATATGATGGGTGCAACGGGACCGTGTTAATGGAATGGTATTGCGAAAATGGGTCTTTCCAAAGCGAGCTGCTCGAATGTCCTCAACTTTGGGCCAGCGTACCTGAGATGGAAGGGGAATGCATGTTTGGCCGTTGTTATGCGCATGCAACTACATGTAAAGAAACAGACAGCGGGCAGGACTACTATGCTAAGGGATGTGGCAGCGGTATTATGGAAGATGGTAAATATCATGAAAATGTTTGCGATCACTGCATTAAAGATGGTGTTGAAGTTTCAGAGTGCAATGGAACTGGTTGCGGAATTGTTGAATCATGGTGCGAATTAAGGCATAATCAATTGAAAAAAAATGTTTACAATGAATGCGCCCAGGGGTGCAAGGATGGGGCTTGTGTGAAGCCCACTGAAAGATTATGCATAGATTCTGATGGCGGAAAAGATTACTACGTCAGCGGAGATTTATATTTGGGTGGAAAAATACGCTCAGATGTTTGTCAAGGTGAAAAAACGCTGGTAGAGTATTACTGTCAAGAACCTAAAGGTCCATTAAGCGTAAAAAATGATATAACTGACGGTTTTTACACTCCCGAACAAGGGGAACAAATTTATGTAATGGCCAAGCAGGAAGATACTCCTCTTTGGGATGATGGTCTTTGGGATGGTGAATCAGAAACATTCATGTCTAACGAATATTTTACTTTACGTCCTAGTTTACATGCAGATTATTCTGAACCTTTCGGAAGAGACTATAGTGGAACTTCCAATTACGTTTATATTATTTTCTACAGAAATAGCAATGCTTTAGGAACTTGGCCGGAACGAACGTTTAATTTAACCGTTGATGGTAAGGTTATAACGGTTTATTTACCAGAAATAACATACACATATCCTGAGCATGAGGAAGGCAGTAACCTTCTGTCGTTTTATGTGGCGGAAGATGGATCGACCTACTATGCCAAAAGGGATCATCAGCCAACTACAAATTATGGTCAAACTAACCTCAGCGGTACGACGTATGGTTACGACCCGGTAGAGAAGCTGAGATTTTGGTACCATTTTAAAATGAGCATGGACATGAGCCCCTCGGAGGCCTTCTCCCCTGAACATTTGGCAAGACTAAGCGATGATAACATAGGTGAAGAAATTTTTGAGTGCCCATACATGTGCGAAAACGGGGCATGTGTGAATGAAACATCATCTGAAACGACCTGTTCGGATGAAACTCCATATGGACAATGTTCTCCTGATAGACCCAAATACTGTGATAATGGGAACCTAGTTGATAAATGCAGCCAGTGTGGCTGCCCTTCTGGTTACGAATGTAAAGATGATGGAAGCTGTGAATTTATCGAGGTTAATGAAACTGATGAATGGGAAGAGATAAAATCGGGTGCGGAAGTTTCCATGAGCATAAATAAAACAGAAATGGGGGTCACGGAAATAAAAATTTCGGTCAAAGGTCCGGCAAATAACGTTTCGGTAACCATAATGAAACTTGAAAACAAACCTGCAGACATTCAAAAGGAGGTTCATGGTAAAGTTTACCAGTATTTTGAAATCAAAAAATCCAACTTCGAGGACACCAACATAAATAAATCACTAATCAAATTCAAAGTCGAGAGGGCATGGATCTCCGAGAACAGCATTAACAAGTCAAGAATATTTCTTAACAGATACACAACCGACTGGGAGAAACTTCCTACGATGATGATTACCGAGGATGACAAATATGTTTACTACGAAGCTGAAACCCATGGATTTTCCCTCTTCGCCGTAACAGGTGAGGAAATGGTGTGCGTGCCTGGTTCAAAAAGATGTGCTGGAAAGGAACTCCAGAAATGCAATTCGGATGGTTTGTGGAAAACTGTTGAGAGCTGCAAATACACGTGCATGGATAATAAATGTATTCAAACTTCGGGAACGATTGAGAAAAAAGGGGGGAAAATATTTGATATGCAGGACGTAGAAAAGAGCCTCTATATGGTATACCTCGGGATAGTAATAATCATTATTTTAATCATCCTGAATTTCGCTTTCAGGAGGGTAGAAAAGCGTTCTAAGTTACCGAAAATTAAGAACGAGTGAACGTTATATCATAACCCTCAAATTCTTCGAGCTTATTGCCCTGAGAACATTCTTTCCCT
>CAYPPH010000084.1:0-3045 GCA_964412565.1 uncultured Candidatus Saccharibacteria bacterium | reverse complement strand
TCCTTTCATCACATTCACTGCACCGATTCTCTCTGTTAGTCATCCCTCATCAACCATCCTTTATACCTAATACCTCCCATTCTCTGGCTCTTCTTGCTGAACCAGCAAAAGGTGTCATGCCGACGCCTCTCCATACTGGCCTTGAAAATAAACCCATTTTCACACCTGCTTTCATTATTCTGAGCATTTTGTGCTGTGGTATGTGTTCAAATTTCTTATCTTCATGAACAAGATATTCTCTCAAGTCTGCAAACTCCATCCAGCTTGTTATAAACTGTTGATTATATTTAATACAAATCTCATGAACACGTTTGGCCAAGTCATCTATCATTCCTGTCATCTTTCCGCCTCCTTCAGAAGCTTCATGGTATTATCAAACCTTCTTTTAAAATCCTCCATATCAGCTATATATTTCAAAACAGCATCTACTCTATTTTTCGTTTTCTCATTTCTTGGATGTATTCCCTTTAAAATCTTCTTTATAGCTTTGATGTCCTGTGATAAATCCATTAACTCATCTGCACATTTCACATGAATCCAACAATAATTACTATTATTCGGAATCACCCCATCCTCACACCAAATACACCATCTCCTAACCATTTATTTTCCCCTCCTTCAAAAACCTTTCAACCAAAGCATCTCTTTCAAGTTCCTCCAATGTTACTCCTTCTCTTTTTGCTTCTTTGTCAACGAAGTCGAAGAAGCCTGTCAGGAGCTTCTTGAGATAATACTCAAACTCGAAGCCGTCTATCTCTTCCCTCACTGAGTTGCGGAGAGCTTCATTTACCGGGAGCATTGGGATTATCCTCGTTTTCAGGGTCTGCTTTATGTCTTGGATTGTTTTAGCGATCATTTTCTTACCCATCTAAATTTCTTCCTATTCATTCCAAACGGACATACAAACGGAACATTCTTCTGTGAGGTCGATACAAAACCTTTCCATATTAATAAACATCTGAATTCAGTCATCTCTATATCTCCCTATTATGTTTTTTACATAATGTATCCAGTTCCTTTTTTGATTCTTCTGATAATTTCCTAACTTCCTCTATTGTTTCCCCTCTGACTGTGTATTCATAATGTAAATTACCTTTTGCGGATTCTTTTATCTTCCAATTTACTTTAAAAGAGCCCGGTCCATAACCGTTGTTTTCTTCACTCATTTTTTGGCCTCCTTTACGGCCTTCTCCAGGCCCATATCTTGCTTGGATTGTTTAGGATCGGCCAATTCTTCAACGACCAGCCTCTCTCCGAGAGCAAACCTTAATGCTCTGGCAATCGCCCTCGTTTCGGCCATTCTCGGCAATGAATCTTTAATATATTCAGAAACATTTTTACTTGTTGCGTCACCATACGCTGTAAATGTTCTGTGTTGCTCTGATTCATTTTCCTTTATTGTCACTGTGGCCTTTGCGATCCAGCCATCTATTGAACAAGCTGATGTTTTTTCTTCCGGTTTTAATTTCATAAGTGGCTCGAGATGAGTTGTTATTGAAAGCCTGTTTTTGAATTTGTTATGAGCCTTTACCAATATCTCATCAAACCCTATATAGTCATCTCTTTGCGGCTTTCCGGGATATTCTCTCTTGGCCTTTTCAATAATTTCAATGTCTGTATAGTTCCCTTCTTCATCAATAACCAGTTTTATTTTATCTCCCTTTCTTAATTCTTTGACTTTGTTATCTACTGATGCTGTTGTTGTTCCTATGTTCCACCATTTTTCATTGTTGTCTAATATTCCAAGTGTGTTTTTACTATATGCACTAACAGTAATTTCTTTTTCTTGCATATCTTCCCCCCTTACTTCCCTCTCAGGAAATTCCATCTGTTTCTTCTGAGTCTATCAGTGCTTCGCTTTAAGGCCCACATATATATTATTGAAACTCCCATGAGTATGATAATTTTGATCACAACCCTCCCCTCACGACTGGCTTTCCTGCATGGATTTCCACATGAAACCCGATCCTATTCAGTTTTTTCCCTTCTTCAAAGAATTCCGATACTCTCATTTCACTTTCACATTCTGGACAGTCATCGAATACCAGTCTTCTATGTTTCCAGCATATTCCCATTTCCTGACTCATGTTATAATCTCCTATATTAAAGGTATCTTTATATTATATAAAGATTTCTCCTTTTCTTCGTTTATTGCCTTAATATGCCTTCTTAAAGTCACCTCACTGAACCCGAATTCATCTCTTATTATTCTCTGTGTTATGAATTCTCCTTTTTCTTTGCTTGCAACATACAAAGCCGCCGCTGTCATGGCTCCACGATGGCCTGTTTTGTGCTTGATTAATAACGAAAGTTCTGCGGCTCTTCGTATTATTGGTTCTGAAAATCCTATTTTTTTGGCCTTTAAAAGCACTATTTCCTGAATTTGCTCGAACCTTAACATAACCTTCGCCTCTTTATGAATGGTGATCCCCTTGTGCTTGCCGGTGCGAGGTCGCTTCTAAGTGATATATTTTCATTATTATCAAAATATCTGGAAAATGTTTGTTCTATAAGTTTCTTTTTTTGTTTACCATTCATTAAATTTCACCTATGGTTTTCATTTCTGCCCAGATTTTTCTATAATATTCTTCTTCTATCTCATTATATTCCAATTCTGATATTTTATACATCATACCCAATCACCACAGGCCGCAGGGGAATCGAACGCCCTGTTTCAACCGTTCGGCCTTTGAGGGAAAACCCTTTTATCCCGCTGGTCTCATGCTCTCGTCACTTACATACCATTGGAATCATAAGGGGAAACCTTCCTCAAACACTTCTTATCTCAACTTCATCTTTGTCTGGTCGTAGTTCGAGCCGCTTTCTTATTGTGTTCTCAAGAGATTTAAATGCGGTCTCTTTATCTACACCAACCTTATCACAAAATGCATCCCAGAACTTCTGAGACGCCTCTGCTATTATTTTCATCCTATCACCTCAAGGTTTTACAAGGGGAAACGCCAAAAGCGAATCCCTGTCTTGCAAAGGAAGGGAAACCTTCCTCAATCTACGGCAGGCTTTCCCTGCCTGCTTAATTATTGGTGG
>CAYPPH010000083.1:0-3070 GCA_964412565.1 uncultured Candidatus Saccharibacteria bacterium | reverse complement strand
AGGCGGAAGAAAAGAAGGAAGAAGCTCCCGCAGAACAGAAACCCGAAGAAGCTCCCAAAGAAGAGCAGAAGTAGTAGGAGGGGCCTGTAGTTCAGTGGTAGAACATCGCATTTGCAATGCGAAGATCGTGGGTTCGATCCCCACCAGGTCCATACTCAAATTTTAATACGGGGCAGGTGTGGGGGTTGTGGACGTAAGCCCACTTCCTGAATTCCGAGCAAAGCAAGGGAATGCCTTCGGGCAACTCTTCAAGCTGGTACGGTCCATAAAAAGATTTTAACCGCGCTAATGGCGCGGTATTAGATTGCCTAAACTCATCATATGACCAGAAACCTTACGGAAGGTTCCGTATTAAAATCGCTGATAACGTTATCGGTCCCCATAATTATTACCCAACTCCTGCATACAGCCTATCAACTGACCGACACTTTTTGGGTTGGCAGATTGGGAACCGATGCCATAGCTTCGGTATCTATTAGTTTTCCCGTTCTATTCTCTCTTATTGCTTGGGGAGGGGGTTTGGCTATGGCAGGCACAATCTTGGTTGCTCAATACAAGGGCAAGGGGGACCAAGAGGCGGTAAACCACATTGCCGGACAGACATTAATAGGCGTGGCTGCAGCCGCTTTGGTTTTGTCTGTTGTGGGATATTTTGCGGCTCCCCACCTGATAAAACTTATGGGCGTTGAGTCCGGAGTTTTTACGGACGCAGTTTCCTATTTGAAGATTTCCTTTACGGGTCTTATTTTCCTTTTTATATTCTTCGTTTTTCAGTCGACTCTCAGGGGAACAGGGGATGTGAAGGTTCCTATGTATGTCGTTTTGATAACCGTTCTTTTAAACTTATTTTTAGATCCTTTATTCATTTTCGGTTGGGGGCCTGTCCCGGGAATGGGGGTAGCGGGAGCGGCTTTGGCTACCGTGTTTACCCAGGGAATATCCGCTTTCGTCGGCTTGCTTATTCTCTTCAGCGGCAAAAGGGATATTCATGTCCGGCTCAAAAAATTAAAACTTGATTTTCCCTTAATAAAGAAAATGTTCCTTTTGGGATTACCCGCTTCTTTCGGCCGCTCTATGCATGCTATGGGTATTGTTGCCATAACTTTCCTGGTGGCCAGTTTTGGGACGGTAAGTACTGCCGCCTTCGGCATAGGGTCGAGAATGCTCAGTCTTGTGATAATTCCCTCTATCGGTATTTCAATGGCTACCTCCACTTTGGTCGGCCAGAATATGGGGGTGAGAAAAGTGGAGAGGGCGGAAAGAACAGTCATAATAAGCGCTTTTTCGGCGTTTTTCTTTCTGTCTGTGGCGGGAATCCTGATGTTCATTTTTGCCAGGCAGATGTCTTTGTTTTTCGTACCCGGAGAATTTGAGACCATTGAAGTTGCCACTTTTTTAATAAGACTTATGGCTTTAAGTTTCGGATTTATAGGGGTTCAAATGGTCGCAGAGGGAGCTTTCAGGGGAGCGGGCAACACCGGCATTGCCATGGTACTTGCTCTTATAACTCTTTGGGTTTTGGAGCTTCCCTTGGCTTATTTTCTCTCAAAATATACCAGTTTGGCCGAAACCGGAATCTGGTTGGCTTTTCCCGTTGCTAACACAATAGGGAGTATTGTTTCCATAGTGTGGCTTTCCAGGGGAGGCTGGAAGAAAAAGAAGCTGACAGAAGAAATAAAGATATCTGAAAAAGTGATGGAGGAAACCGTAATAGAAGAAGGGGTGAATTAGACTTGAGTTATCCACAAGACAGGCCTTTTTGTTTTACTTGGGACTGGTATAATGAATGAATCTGTAAAGGTCGAGTAAATTAATAATAATAACAAAGCAACTCTATGGTTACAGATTGGGCTTCAATTACAATTGAGGCTTTGCAAGATCTCTGGCAGGGTTTTTTGAATTTCATCCCTGCCTTGATAGGGGCGCTTATTGTCTTTATCATCGGTTGGTTTATCTCTGTAGGCATCGGCCACTTGATAGCCGAAGTTCTCAAGAGATTGAGGTTCAACCGCATTTTCGAGAGGGGAGCTTGGAAGGAGGCTTTAGAGAAAGCCGAATTCAAGATTGACGCAGCCGGGTTTGTCGGCGTAGTGGTCAAATGGGTCTTGGTGATTGTCTTTTCGATGGCAGCCGTCGAGATTCTGGGATTGACCGAATTTGCCGGCTTCCTGGAGAACGTCTTGGGCTATCTGCCCAACGTAGTGGTAGCTGCCTTCATTTTTGTGGCAGCTGTCATTATTGCTGACCTCTTGGAAAAGATTGTCAGAGCCGCCGTTGAGTCCATCAGGGTGGGCTACGGCCACTTGGTTGGCGTGATTGTCAGATGGTCGATTTGGATTTTCGCCATTCTGGCCATTCTCGTTCAGCTCAAGGTAGCTCCGGCTCTGGTCCAAACGCTGTTTACCGGCTTGATTGCGGTCATCGTGATTTCCGCCGGTATCGCTTTCGGGCTGGGCGGCAAGGAAATCGCGACCGAGATTTTGCGCGACCTGCACAGAAAATTAAAGGGCTAATTAGGGCTTCAAAAACCTTAAGGATCCTTTACAGAAGCGCTTCTGTATATTAGGTTTTTGCGCAATTCAACCCCCCGTCAAATCAGACGGGGGGTTGAATTTTACATAATGTGGTAGAATAAAGGAAGTATGCCTATGCCTGGCAAAAAAAATTATTTCATTTCCTTTATCGGCGGAATAGCTTCAGGTAAAACCACCGCTATGGAACTGTTGGCCAAGCATCTCGATTTTATGCCGGTCAAGGAACAATTCGGGAAAAACGAATTCCTCCCTCTTTTTTATAAAGACATGAAAAGATGGGCCCTTCATTCCCAGCTTTTTTTTCTGGCAGAAAAAATCAGCCAGCTACTGGAACTGAAAGAGGTGCTCAAGAAAAAATCCGTGGTTTTGGACGTGGACGTAAATCAAGACCTTTGTTACGTGGAGGCGCAAAAAAACCTTGGTTATCTCGATAGGCGGGAATATGCGCTCTACCATAAAATATATAAAAGCGCGGAAAAGGTTTTGCCGGCCGCCGATTTGATAATATATTTAAAGACCAATCCCAAGGTTTTGGA
>CAYPPH010000082.1:0-3199 GCA_964412565.1 uncultured Candidatus Saccharibacteria bacterium | reverse complement strand
TCGTCTCCTCCTGCCGCTGCCCATGTTTTCTTGTTTACTTGTGAGGCCGAGGGGTTGGGCCGTGAAAGGCCTTCGGCCTTCGGTGGCCCCTTTCCAGAAACGGGTTGTCGGAAGGGAGAAAAGACACAAAAACGGGTTGGCCTTCACTGACCCGGGCAGAGGCCCCTTTTTGGTCTTTTCTGGGAGTCAGTAAGAAATGCTGACATTCTTGGAAAAACGACAACAAAAAATAACAACGTCCCTATATGTTGATTTTTCTTCTTGACAAACCACATCATATTGTGCTATACTATTAAATAGAAGGTATGGGTAAGCATATCTTGTAGAAAACAAAACCACAGGATGCCCCCTGTGGTTTTGAATGGGTGTGATGGCTATTTATTGGGTCGTTCGGGCCATCACGATATGTAGGTCAAAAATGGACCGGTGAACAAAATCGAACGTATTAAATCAGTTTTTGTCCTGCCTGTCAAGCCCCAAAATATCGAACGGCCAGAAGGAGGCTCTTTGAAGGATGCTGTAAGGGTCATCTTCCGAAGGTGGTTCCGTCACTGGAGAACCGGAAAGAAGATATACCCGAAGAAAGGCACCGTTATCGTGATAAAATTGAAGCCAACTGAATCACATTAAGCGGTGAAAGGGGTGAGGCAGGAATCCCGGTCCTTCCCGCCTCACATTAAAGATAAATTCTCATCACAAGGGGAAAGACGATGGCAAGAAACGAAAAAACATCAAAAAGAGTGGCCTCAAGGGCTGCGAGGCTTCTACGCAATAGGAAAACACCTAAGAATGTAAAATCGGTGGCAGGTTCAGCTTTAACACAAGCACCTGACAGGAAGAGGAAAAGGAAAAAATAAATCCTTGACAGGCCCGACTACCCGAGCTATGTTCAAAACACATGAAGGTCCGATTCCCTTTACCTTCATGATGTCTTCCGCCCCCGTGGCTAACCGCTGCGGGGGTTTTTTGTTTGAGTAACCCATATCCTGTGCTATACTATCCGCCGACTTATCCTTTCCTTATGGTATTTCAGTTTTTTGCCTTTTTGTCTGGAGATAGTTCTTGAGATTGAGAATTAGAAGGAGAATAAAATCTCCCTCAAAAGCATGGACGAAATTCAAAAAAAATCTGAAGGATATTTATAGACTCCTTGAAATTCATGAGCATCTCGGCGGTACTGGAAGAGGACGAAGATACGGCCTTGAAGTAATTAATAAGAGTGCAGTAATTTTGCTGTGTGCTATTTGGGAAGCATACGTTGAGGATTTGGCAGACGAATCTTTTATTTTCTTGATAAATAACTCCAAACACGCCTCGGATATCCCCCAAAAGGTCTTAGTTAAGGTATCCAAAAGGTTAATCGAAAAAGAAGATAAAACGAAAATTTGGCGGATAGCCGATGACGGTTGGAAGGAGGAGCTTGCTAACTATAAAACCGATATCCTAAAGAAATACTTGGGAAGATTTCACTCACCTAAATCAGATAATATAGACGGGTTGTTTGAAGACCTTCTTGGAAAAAAAAGAATTTCATCAGACTGGAACTGGCCACATAGAACCGCGGATAGCTCAAGGGAACAATTAGATGAGTTTGTGACCCTAAGAGGAGAGTTGGCCCATAGGTCTACTGCACTTTCTACAATTAGAAAACCCCAAATAGAGGAGTCCATGAACTTTGTTCGAAGGCTTGGCGTAAAAATGAACAATACCTGTTGTACATACCTTGAAAATAAGACGGGCAAACCCCCTTGGGCTAAGCTTAAGTTTGGTTTGACTAAATGACCAACCTGGTTGGGTTGTTATATAAATCTTAAAACAGCAGGCTCAATCTCATCATCATACTCGATCTCCCGCCCCACCGGATAGCCCTCGTTCTCCAGGATGTTCATGTGATATCTCCACTCCACCGGGAAGCTGAAAACCCCGTCCTCCCCAGAACAGACGTAATTGTAGACGGAGGAGCGGCCTTCTGGGTAGATGGCCTTGATTTTTCCTTTCATATTCAATCCTCACTCCACCAATACCCGCACTCCTGGCATACCAGGTAGACCCTTCCGAAATCGCCGTCAAAGCTGATTTGCCTTGAGGAGCATTTGGGGCATCCGCTCATACATCAACACCCTCTTTCCTGAGGCCTTCCCGCATGGCTTCCTCGACAATCTCGTCAGGCGTCTTGTCCTGTTCCTTCGCCGCCTTCATGAGCAGGTCGTAGGTCCTGTCATCAAGCTCAAGCTCTACCCATGTCTTCTTTCCCTTCATTTGAACCACCTCTTGAATCTGTTTCTAAAACATCATTTAAAGTCTCTTGCTTCCTCCACACCGTTAACGCCCGTATGTTCGTCCATCCTGCGATAGTATAAATCCCAACCGTCGCCACAACTGCTAATCTTTTGAAGTGGGTGTTAGTTAGGGGGTGATAGAAAGGGATAAGCCGATGAAGAAGCACGACATAGCCGCCAGCCATGCACACACGAGCCGCTTCATTCATAACTTTGAGCATATTGCAGTAAGGCAGATTATATAGTCTAAGGGACTCAGCTTCGCTATAGGGAGGGTCGAGCATAACGAAGTCAAACGAATCATCCTCGAACGGCAGGTTCTCACAATTACACACATAATCCGGCTTTACATCAGGGTTTATATCAACCGTCGTTCCATTAGAGTCTTTAAAGACCCCAGAGAAAAGCCATAGCCTCTTCTGCCCCCACCACCGCTTTTTTATTCGTGGAATAAGTCCTCTTGGGAACGCACCAGGGTAACTACTATTCTGGGGACCCAGTCCCCAGACATCCCTATACCAGCGTTTTTGTGTTATTCAAACCACCTCTTAACCGATTCCTTCTCCTCCTTTAGAAAATCCCTGAATATGTCTCCGCTATCCCTCATAACTTGGCAGCTCCCGCACCTGCGGTGGAACATCTCCAAAAAGCCGTAAAGGGGCCTTCCGCATGCTGGGTTGGCGCAGAATTGTGTCATGTTAATTTATTGGGTTCGAGGCTTTAAATATCTATCAGTCACCTGACGGATATACTGACTGATACCTTTAAATACCCGCTCCACCAATAATTAAGCAGGCAGGGAAAGCCTGCCGTAGATTGAGGAAGGTTTCCCCTTATGATTCCAATGGTATGTAAGTGACGAGAGCATGAGACCAGCGGGATAAAAGGGTTTTCCCTCAAAGGCCGTCTTGGAGTCAAAG
>CAYPPH010000081.1:0-3238 GCA_964412565.1 uncultured Candidatus Saccharibacteria bacterium | reverse complement strand
AACCCCTTCATTCAATCGCCATCACGCTACTCAATTTATGACTTTTAATTTTCTTAAGTACAAAAATATATATTTTGCTTTTTCGGGAGCTGTCGTCTTGGCCTGCCTGGCAAGTTTGTTTGTCTTTGGCTTGAACCCCGGGATTGATTTTACCGGAGGCAGCATTTTGGAGGTTACCTATAAAGAAGCCAGGCCTTCTCCGCAAGCCGCCAGAGAATCTTTGGCTGATTTGGGCGACGTTTACGTTCAGCCCACGGACGACAACGGCCTGATAATCAGAATGAGGGACATTGACAAGGAAACGCACCAACAGGTTCTCGGTGTTTTGGGCGACGGCTATCAGCTGGAAGAAAGAAGGTTTGAGTCCATAGGCCCTGTTATCGGCCAAGAGCTCAAAGAAAAAACAAAAATTTTGGTTATCTTGGCTCTTTTTTTCATTGTTCTCTACATCGCCTTTGCTTTCAGAAAAGTGCAGAGGCCCGTCCGTTCCTGGCAGTATGGTTTGGCTTCTCTTTTGGCTCTCTTTCACGACGTTTTGGTTCCCGTAGGCATATTTTCAGTATTGGGAAAATACATGGGTTTCCAGTTTACCATTCCCGTTGTCACAGCTCTGCTGACTGTTATGGGTTACTCCATCAACAACACCGTGGTGGTCTTTGACAGAATCAGGGAGAACTTGATTAAAAAAACAGGCGTCACCTTCGAGGAAACGGTTGACAAAAGCTTAAACCAAACCCTGACCAGATGCATCAACACTTCTTTGACCACCTTACTGGTTTTATCGGCCATTTTCTTCTTCGGAGGTGAAACGTTGAGATATTTTTCTTTGGCTCTGATTATCGGCGTGGCGGCCGGCACCTATTCTTCCCTGTTTTTGGCCGGCCCCCTCTTGACTAAATTTTCAAAAAGTGTTTAAATAAGATTGATGAAACACGACTATCGGACAATTTGCTACAACTATTTGCTGAAAGGATTGCCTGACAGGGCTAAAGAAGTAATAGCCCGGCGTTATGGTTTGGGGGGCGACAGGGAAACCCTGGAAGCAATAGGCGCTTCCCACGGCATTACCAGGGAAAGGGTTCGCCAAATAGAGGAAGAGACCTTAAAGAAGCTCAGAGAAAAAGCCGGCGTTTCCGCCTGCCGCTATATTTTCAAAGATTACGCCAATTACTTGAAGAAGAACGCTTCTCTCAAGAGAGAGGATTTGCTGCTAAGCCAATTCGGCAACGATAAGTTTCAAAACTACGTTTATTTCCTGCTTACCCTGGGAGCCCCTTTCGAAAAGATGCCGGAAACGGAACATTTCCACGCTTTTTGGGCTTTGGACAAAAAAGCTTTTGACAAAGCCAGAAAAGCGGTCAGCGGCTTTATCAAAGATTTAAAAAAGAAAAAGAAGCCGGTTAATCTTCCTTCGTCTCTGCCCGTTTCGTATATTGAGATTTCCAAAGAAATAGTTAAGGGGTCTCAGGGCCTTTACGGACTGAAAAAGTGGCCGGAGGTCAACCCCAAGGGCGTCAAGGACAAGGCCTATATTGTTTTGAGACAAGAAGAAAAGCCCCTTCATTTCACTCAGGTGGCCAGCTTCATCAATGGAGCCATTCCCCAGACAGTTCACAACGAGCTTATTAAGGATCCTCGCTTTGTTTTGGTGGGCCGGGGACTTTACGCTCTAAAAGAATGGGGCTATGAACCCGGTACGGTGCGAGACGTAATTTACAGGGAAATCAAAGGCTCAAGAAAGCCTCTGCCAAAAGAGGAGGTGGTGCAAAAAGTGCTCAGCCAGAGAAAGGTAAAGCCTAACACCGTCCTTTTAAACCTGCAGAACAAAAAATACTTTATCAAAACCCCGGATGGAAGGTATAATATAAGAAAGGCATAAGGAAGTAGTTTTACAATGGAGCTTTTACAATCAATCCTATACGCAACATGGGACGTCATTAAGAATTGGTGGTGGTTGTTTCTGCCATTTATTCTTTGGCGTCCTTTTAAATTTATGTGGCTTTGGTGGAGAATGGAGTACTGCATGTTCAAGCAAAAAAAGATTCTCTTGGAAATCAGGATGCCAAAAGAGGTGTTAAAACCATTGCGTTCCATGGAGCAGGTGTTTTCGGCCATTTGGGGAAACGTTTACGATCCCCCCGATTGGTGGGAGAAATGGTGGGATGGCAAGCAGTATGACTCCATACAGTTGGAAATGGTCAGTCTGGAGGGCAAACCCCACCTTTATTTAAGATGTTCTGAGGGAAGAAGGAATGCCATTGAGTCTTCCATATATTCCCAGTATCCCGATGCAGAAATAGAAGTAGTGGACGATTACACTAAATACGTGCCCCAGGACTCTCCCAACAAGGATTGGGAGCTGTGGGGAACCGACTACGAGCTGCTCAAAAACGAGGTCTACCCCATAAAAGTGTATTCCAAATTCTTTGAGGAAAAGCCGGAAACCGCCAAGGAGGAAAAGAGAGTAGATCCTATGTCCACTCTTTTGGAGGGTATGGGAAAAATGGGCCCTGGCGAGCAGCTGTGGATTCAGATATCGGCCGCGCCTTCCGTTAGCAGCAAGAAAGAGCCGGCCGGAGACTTTGTCAAAAAGGGGCAGGAAATAAGAGACAAGCTGGCCAAGCGTCCTGAAAAGGCCAAACCCAAAACAATTTTCAGAGAGGCGGTCGAAGAGCTGGCTTTGGGCAAGATGCCGGGAGCCGGTGAGGACAAAGAAGAGAAAGACCTGATGAAAGCTTTGGTGCCGCCCGAGATGCGCTTAACGCCGGGAGAAAAGGAAATTGTAGAAGGAATTGAAACCAAAATAAGCAAGCGCTGCTTCAGCTGTTACATTAGGTTTATCTATATAGCCAAAAGGGATGTATATTTTGGCGGGGCCAAATCCATACCTTTCGGTTTTTTCAATCAGTTTGCCACCGAAAACCTCAACGGTTTGAAGCCCTGGCCCAGAACCATCACTAAAATTCACCGCTACCCCGTTTTAGATCTGCTTAGGGCCAGAAGAGTATTTATGAAAAAAAGAAGGCTGTTTTTCAGATACATCAAGAGATTTTCGCCCATCTTTCCTAAGGAAGGCGGCACCTTCATTCTTAACATCGAGGAATTGGCCACTATATTTCATTTCCCGGGCAGGACGGCCGCTGCCGCTCCCTTTGTTTCGCGAGTTGAATCCAAGAAGGGAGAAGCTCCTCCGGGACTTCCCATGGAGTAATAATCTTTTTATCAGACATGCCCCGTT
>CAYPPH010000080.1:0-3242 GCA_964412565.1 uncultured Candidatus Saccharibacteria bacterium | reverse complement strand
ACCCAAGCCCGAAATTCCCCGCCCGGCTTCACCAAAAGACAAAGCGCCTCCTCTTCCTTTGCCTCAAAGCCTATGGGCAAAAATAGTCCTTAGCTTGCTAGCTCTGGCTATTTTGGCGGCCGTAGGCACTTTCTGGTACTGGTATTTTGCCGTCAGGAGCGAAGAACCTGCAGAGGAACCAAGAGAGGAAGAAACAATTCCGGAGCAGCCAACGAGCGAAACGGAAGAGCCGGTTGAACCCGAAATCACCATGCCTGAAATCAATGAGATGATTCTCGGTTTTGGCTACCATATACCAGAATCCCCCCGCACTATCGATACCATCGTCATTCACACCGTCTACAACGCTTTAGGGGGAAATGTTCATAGCTTGGAGGGAGTGCTGGATGAATATGAAATGTACGGAGTGGCAGCTCACTACTTGATTGACAGAGACGGAACCGTTTACTATACGGCTCCCGAAGAAGCCGTTGCCTATCACGCGGGCCCCAGTCAGATGCCCGACGGCCGCACTAATGTCAATAACTTTTCCATTGGCATAGAGGCGATTAACCACAAAAACAACACTCTGACCGAAGAACAGTATATTTCCTTGGCAGGATTGGTAAAACATCTAAAAGAGAAATATCAAGTGCCAGACGACAATATAGTGGGCCACAATGACATAGCTCCGGACAGAAAAACCGATCCTTGGAACTTTGACTGGGAGTACTTTAGGTCATTAATCGACTAGTCCCTTTTGGGGAAAAGTTGTGGAAAAACAACGCTATTTTGCTAATTTTATTCGTAATATAAACCCAGGAGCCAGTTTGACTGGGCCTTTTAATTATGGGAAAATATAATCAGCACCTTGTTCCTGCTGAGATTCCGGTAGGAGGCCGAATCTCGGCCCTAAAGATAGAAGGCAAAAGCCTTATCCCAAGGGGGTTAAGTCCTAAAAGTCATTTTTGCATCGTGGGCTTTCTAACCCCCTTTTTCTTTTCCCTGAAATTTATGATAAAATAAATTAATGAATCCAAAACAAATACAAGAGTTAAAGGAAAAGTTGGAAAAAGATATGAAGACCGTCGAGGAAGAATTAAAGTCGATTGCCAAGAAAGATCCGGAGCTCAAGGACGACTGGGATTCCAAGTTCCCCAAGCTCAACGGCGAATTCGGAGGGTCGGCCATGGAGATCGGAGCCGACGAGGTGGAGGCCTACGGCAACAGGCTGCCCGTGGAATACGCTTTGGAGCTGAAGCTGAGGGACGTCAAGTTGGCTTTGGAAAAAATCAAGAAAGATGCCGGAGAATACGGCAAATGCGAGAAGTGCGGAAAGAAAATAGACGAAAAGAGGCTTAAAGTGCATCCTGCCGCCAGACTCTGCATGGACTGTTCACCCCGTTAGAAATCTGCCATTAAAAGTACTCGCGAAGCGCGAGTGGCGAACAGCCACACCCTATTCTGGGGCGCAGCGCTTCGCCCAACAAAGGAAGCACCTATTCGGTGCACGCACTGCGCAAAATAGGTCAGAGCAGATTTCTAACGGGGCAAGAAAAAAATAAGGCAATTAAAAAACCGCTTTAAGGCAAGCGGTTTTTGTTTTAGCCAAAATCCTAAAAAACGAAATTCTGGACTATATTCGTCAGGAAGTAGGCGGCTACCCCCATTAACAATATCCAAATGAAAGCGAATTCCGACATAATAGTTTAGTAAATGTATCCTTTAATTAACAGGTCTCCCATTCTCAGGGTGCGGTAGTTCATCCTTCCCCAGCCAATATAATTCATTTCAGAAAAGACAACCTTGTCTCCTTTGACCTGCTCCACATATCCCACATGCCCGTAGAGACGGTGCCCTTGCAGCGAAATGACAGCTCCCACTTGAGGTATACAATACCTGCCCTGGCAAGTGGAGTATCCGGCGGCAGCAGCGTTGTAAATCCAGTCCTTGGCATTGCCCCAGGCGGGAATAGCCCTTTGCTGGGCCACCCACCAGGTGCATTGGCCGTAAGGATAGTCATGCGATTTGCCGTAGAAGTTATTAGTGGAGAGGCCCGACATGCCAGTGGAACCTGGCACGCTGACTGAGGAGTAGGAGGGCATCTGACCTCCGGGGATTATCAAAACCTCCCCTTCGAATATATCTCCCTCTCCCCTGATATCATTAAAAGCAAATATATCTTTGGCATCCGCCTTGTATTCTGAAGCCAGACCGCTGACAGTATCGCCCGCCTCAACTTGGTGCATAACTCCGGAAATCGGCAAAATCAGCAGTTTTTGACCGGGCTGAATAACGGCAGAATCAATATTATTGTTGGCCCAAATAATAGTATCGATGGAAATATTGAAATTTTGGGCTATAGCCCAAAGACTATCTCCTTCTTGAACAGTATATTCCACGATTTCCCGGCGGCTGGTTTCATATTCAGATCCGTCTACCAGGGCTCCCATCACTTGGGGTGTAACTACAATGGGCGGGGATATGGCAGCCAAGCTGTTATTTTCCACCAGAGTCAGGTCGGGCGACTCCTTTATTTTCTCTGTGGGCATCAAAAAAGCCCTCTCAGTATTCTGGGGGCTGTCAGCCAAGGAAATGGAGCTGATTTGGGTGGCCGAAGGAGAAGTCAGAGAAACGGCAACGAACAAAACAACGGCAACCGAACTTAAATAAAGGAAGGGGTCTTTCTTAGAACCCTTTAAATACTCTCTGCCTGCGCTTGTTTTGCTTTTCAGCCAACTTAACTTTTCAGGCCCAATCACTCTCACCATCCTAATCCCGAGCCTCTGGGCCCAATCTGATATACTATCCATGATTTTGGCTCTTTCTTTAAAATACCAGTTGGAAGGCGGGGGGTCAAGGGTCTTTTCCACAATGTGCTACAATAATCAAATGGATCTCACTTCAAGGAAAAACATAAAAAATCTGCTGAAGGCGTACCGGCTGCGTCCTTCCAGAAAATTCGGGCAAAACTTTCTTGTTGACAGATCGGCTATCAGAAAGATTGTCGGGGCCGCCGACCCAAAAAAGACGGACTCAGTTTTGGAAATAGGGCCCGGTTTGGGCGCTCTGACCCGGGAATTAGCCCAAAAAGCCAAAAAAGTAGTGGCCGTGGAGAAAGACAGAAACATAATAAGGCTCCTCAGAGAAGCCTCAAATAGGTTTGAGAATATAAAGATCATTCAGGCTGATATACTGAAATTCCGGCCAGATCTCGAAAGCTATAAGGTAGTAGGAAATCTGCCTTTTTATCTGACAGCTCC
>CAYPPH010000079.1:0-3292 GCA_964412565.1 uncultured Candidatus Saccharibacteria bacterium | reverse complement strand
AATACATTTCGATTTTCTTCACCCCCTGACCTTCGCATGATTCGCACCTTCCCCCTTTAACGTTGAAGGAAAAGCGGCCTGCCTGATAGCCGCGTATTTTAGCTTCCTTGGTATTGGCAAAAAGATCCCTTATATATGAAAAAGCGCCGGTATAGGTGGCAGGATTGCTTCTTGGAGTACGGCCTATGGGCGACTGATCCACAAGAACAACCTTGTTTAAGTGGTCAATGCCGGTAATCGACTGGTGGCGACCGGGTTCTTCTTTAGCTTTGTAGAATCTCTTTAAAAGAGCCTTAGCCAGGATGTCGTTCATTAAAGAAGATTTTCCCGATCCTGAAACGCCGGTAATGCAGACAAAATCCCCCAGAGGAATTTTGACGTCAATATTTTTTAAATTGTGCTCGGCCGCTTTTTTAATGGTCAGGTATTTTTTGGCAGCTCCCTCCTTTCTCTGATTTTTAACTTCAACCTTCTTCCTTCCAGATAGGTAGTCCCCTGTCAGGGTTTTGGACTTTACCACTTTCCCCGGTGTACCTTCAAAAATAATTCTGCCCCCCTTGTGACCGGCTCCCGGCCCCACATCTACTATCCAGTCGGCAGCCTTAATGGTTTGGGGGTCGTGTTCCACTACTACCAAAGAGTTGCCGATGTCCCGCAGCTTTTTTAGAGTATCAATCAGCCTTTTTTGGTCTCTGGCGTGAAGGCCGACGGAAGGCTCGTCCAGTATATAAAGGACTCCGGTCAGTTTTGATCCTATTTGCGTAGCCAGCCTGATTCTCTGTTCTTCCCCTCCCGCCAAAGTGCCGGTTTTCCTATTCAAGGTTAGGTAGTCCAGGCCGACGTCAATGAGAAAATGCAGTCGGTTGATTATTTCTTTAATAATGGGCTGGGCAATCTTCAATTCCTCGGCTCTCAATTTTTTGCTCTTTGGCAAAATCAATTCCTCAAAAAACTTTTTCGTTTCGCTTATACTCATGTCAACAATCTTGTCTATTGAGAGGCCCGCCACAGTGACTGCCAACACTTCCCGCTTCAATCTCTTGCCGTGACACAACTCGCAGTTTTTTTCCACCATATACTGCTCTATTTCCTGGCGGGCGTAGTCGGAATCCGTTTCCCGGTATCTTCTTTCCAAATTGGGGATGACGCCCTCAAAATCGCCGTCGCCATAGAGGATAATTTTGACGATTTTTGCGGGCAGATCCTTTATGGGATCGTCCAAAGAAAAGTTGTATTTATCAGCCAGCTCAGACAGCTTCCAATAATAGTATCCTTGTCTGCCCAACTTGTGGGAAGCCCTGGCCCAAGGAAAAATCCCGCCTTCAGCTATAGTCAAATTGGAATTGGGAATGACCAAATCCGGGTCCACTTCCAGTTTCTGGCCCAACCCATGACACTCCGGACAAGCGCCATAGGGAGAATTGAAAGAAAAAAGACGAGGCTCGATTTCCGGCAGGGAAATGCCGCAGTGCTCGCAGGCAAAATGTTCGCTGAAGACTAAGTCTTTGGGTATTGCTCGGCTTAGCCGAGCAACCGGTTGCTCGGCTAAGCCGAGCAACTTGCCCGAAATGATTACTATGCCCTTGCCAAGCTTCAGCGCCGTCTCAACGGAATCCACCAGCCGGGGCTTGTCTAAATCCTTATCAATAACCAAGCGGTCAATTACCACCTCAATGGTGTGTTTCTTTTTCCTGTCCAAAGACAGGCCCAGGGCTTCCTCCGTCCGATGAATCACGCCGTCAACTCTGACCCTGACAAAACCGCCCCTTTGTATTTCCTCCAAAACGCCTCTGTGCTCCCCTTTCTTGCCCCTGACCACCGGACCCAAAATTGTTATTTCTGTCCCCGGCTTGAATTTTAAAACTTGCTCGACTATTTGATCGACCGTCTGGCGGGAGATCTTCCTTCCGCATTTGGGACAATGCGGCTCCCCTATCCTGGCAAACAAAAGGCGGAGATAGTCGTAAATTTCCGTCGTGGTTCCCACGGTTGACCTGGGATTGTGACTGGCTCTTCTTTGGTCAATGGAAATAGCCGGACTTATGCCCTCAATCTTATCCACATCGGGCTTATCCATAATTCCCAGAAACTGCCTGGCGTAAGCGGATAATGACTCAACGTACCTTCTCTGGCCTTCGGCGTACAAAGTGTCAAAAGCCAAAGAAGATTTCCCGGAACCAGAAATGCCGGTGACAACCACTAATTTGTTTTTGGGAATATCCAAACTGACGTTCTTGAGGTTATGGACCCGCGCGCCTCTTATTTTTATAAAATCTTGAGCCATATATGAATCAGGCAGTTAATTATTATATTCTAAATGTCAAGACAAGGCAACCCTTCAAACGAAAGAGGTTCAGCCTCCCTCATAACTTCTTGACAAAACAAAAAATGGGTGATATAATATCGGCATTGAGTAGAGAGTAAAAAATAAGGAGGAAGCAAATTGAAAAAAATAATCGTCTGCATTCTGCTGGTGGCACTAGCCGTAATTGCGGCGGGCTTCGGAGGCGCCTGGAATGACGCAAGGCAGGACCTGGAAGCAACGGAAAACGCACTGCTTAATGAAGCCAATTTCTCGCAGAAACAGCGGGAAGCTCTTCGCGACCTGCGGGAGGAAAACGTTGAGCTGAAAGCAAGAAGCGATCGGCTGGAAGGCGAGAGAGACAGCCTCTGGGTGGAAAACCAGAAACTGAAGACTAAGCTGGAATCCACCTTGAACCGGAGTATTATTGTCGGTAGAGTATACACCGACAATAATTATAACCGGGCTTTGGATCTGAATGATCGCATGGTCACCGAAAACATCGCCGGTTTCGAGGTTGTACTGTACGAAGCCAGCCAGGAGAAAGGTTCTCCCGCAAGTAAGCGGGTGGCATCGACGACTGTCAGTAATGGCCAGTACATGTTCAATGTAGAGGTAGAGCCGGGAGAATACTTCGTCGGCATTTCTTATTTAGGCAATCAGCTGTTCGATCGGAAGTACAACTACATTATCTACCTCGGCAACAGCAATGTTATCGCCGAAAAAGGCCAGACAATACTCGGCCCCAACATACTGCTGTCTCACGGTGGCGGAAAAGGATAACTCTCTACCCTATCCCAAAGCCCTGTTGCTTTAATGCTTCGGGGCTTCTTGTTTCGCGCTCAAAATTGAGTTAAAATTGGCTGTATGGAGAAACTCAGATATCTATCCAAAAACAAAACAGCCAAGCTTCCCAAGGAAACCGGGGTTTATATCTTCTATTCGGGAAAAAGGCTTCTATATATAGGTAAGGGCGGCAATATTAGAGAA
>CAYPPH010000078.1:2049-3373 GCA_964412565.1 uncultured Candidatus Saccharibacteria bacterium | reverse complement strand
GTAGCTCCAGAATCTCACCGGCAGGATTGGTCACCAATCCCTTCATGCCGGTCATCTGGACTACCTGCGACCAGGTACCTCTGGCTCCAGAGTCAATAATCGCTTTTACCGATCCCAGGGGCGGCAGGCTCTGGACAACTTTCTTTTCTATTTCCGCCTTAGTTTTTTGCCAGATCTCAATTGTCTGGGCGGTCTTTTCTTCCCTGGAAAGAAGGCCTTTTTTGTAGTGGTTGGAAACGTTTTCCACCGCCTTGTCCGATTCTGCCATCAGTTTCTCTTTCTCTGGGGGAACTACCAAATCATCCATGCCCCAGCTGATGGCCGATATTGTGGAAAATTCAAACCCCAGGTTTTTCATCTTGTCCAAGACCTCTTCCACCAGTTCGAGGTCGTATTTTTCAGTAAGTTCTGAAGTCACTCTGTCTATTTTTCGGGAGTTCATATCCTTGTTCTGGTAGGGAAAGTCCTTGGGCAGAGTGTTGTTGAAAAGAATGCGGCCAACCGAGGTTTCTATCAGCTCGCTTCCCATTTTCACCTTGATCTTGGCCCGCAGATCTATGGCTCCTGTGTCTGAAGCCAAAATGGCTTCGTTCTTTGACCCGAAAATCTTGCCCTCTCCCGTAGCTCCCGGCTTAATCTTTGTCAGCCAAAAAACCCCCAAAACAATATCCCTGACGGGACTAACCACAGGAGAGCCGGTAGCGGGCTTTAACATATTCAATGTAGAGAGCATAATTTCCCTGGCCTCTGTCTGGGCCTCATCGGAAAGCGGTAAATGGACGGCCATTTGGTCCCCATCAAAGTCAGCATTAAAGGCTTTACAAACTAAAGGATGCAGTTGTATCGATTCACCCTCGATAAGAACGGGTTGGAAGGCCTGAATACCCAATCTGTGCAAAGTGGGAGCCCGGTTCAAAAGCACTAATTTTCCTTTGACGATTTCTTCCAAAATGGCCCAGACCTCGGGTGGGGACTCCTCAATCAGTCGGGAAGCTCCCCTGACGTTGTAAGCTAATTCCTGTTCCAGTATTTTTTGTATGACAAAAGGCTTGAAAAGCTCCAGAGCCATTTTCTTTGGAAGACCCGTCTGGTGCAACCTGAGTTCGGGACCGACCACAATGACCGATCTTCCCGAATAGTCCACTCTTTTGCCCAAGAGGTTCTGTCTGAACCTGCCCTGCTTACCTTTGAGCATGTCAGCCAGAGATTTTAGGAGGCGCTTGCCGCCGGTGGTGGCAGTAGTCACCTGGCCCTTTCTCATACTGTTGTCAATCAGGGCGTCAACCGCTTCCTGCAACATCCTCTTTTCGTTCCTGACGATGAC
>CAYPPH010000078.1:0-2039 GCA_964412565.1 uncultured Candidatus Saccharibacteria bacterium | reverse complement strand
CGTCTGGAGCATTGATTTCCAATAAATATTTCAGCCGGTTGTTGCGGTTGATCACCCGCCGATAAAGGTCGTTAAGGTCGGATGAAGCGTACCTGCCCCCGTCCAGCTGGACCATCGGTCTCAAATCGGGAGGCAAAACGGGAAGCACGGTTAAAAACATCCATTCCGGCTTTATGCCTGCCTTCAGCATCGACTTTATAATCTTCAGCCTCCTTAGCATTTTGCGGCGGTTGGCAGGCGAAACCTTTTCCATTTCCTTTTCCAGTCCCTGAGCCACTTTTTTGAAATCGATTTCCTGGAATATCTTTCTCAGGGTTTCGGCTCCCGTGCCGGCTTCAAACACTTCCCCATATTTTAAAGAAAAGCGGTGATACTCGGCCTCAGACAGCACCCTCATTCTTCTTAGAGAATTAACCTCCTCTTTTGCCCGCTGGCGAGCAGTTTTTAACTCATCTGCTATCTGGTTCTTTTCTTTCTTGGTTTTGAGGTTGGCAGTTTCGCTTCTCAGTTTTTGCTTGTATTCCTTTTCCAACTGCTCCAAAGTTGCCTTTTTGGCTTCTTCGTCCACTTTGGTGATAATGTAGCTGGCAAAGTATATCACTCTTTCCATCTGCTGCATGGGAATGTCCAAAAGCATGCCCATTCTCGAGGGTACTCCTCTTAAAAACCAGATATGGGAACAGGGAGCGGCCAGCTTGATGTGGCCTATTCGCTCCCTTCTGACCGACGATTTTGTCACTTCCACTCCGCACTTGTCGCAAATCACCCCCTTGTAGCGGATTTTTCTGTATTTGCCGCAGTAGCACTCGTAGTCCTTTTCCGGGCCGAAAATCCTCTCGCAAAAGAGGCCGTCCTTTTCGGGCTTTTGGGTCCTGTAATTGATGGTTTCTGGCTTTACCACTTCGCCGTGAGACCATTTCAGTATCTCTTCTGGCGAAGCCAGTTTTATTCTGATTGCTTCTAAGTCAACTACTCTCATATTTGAAAATTGAACATTGAAAATTGAAAATTTAAGAAGCGGAGCGCTTCTTTATGGTTTCCTCTCTGACCTTTTCTTTGACCTCCACACTTAATCCCATTGACTTCAATTCTGCCACCAAAAGATTGAAGGAGGCGGGAACGCCCGGGTTCCTGATGGGCTCCCCTTTCAGTATGGCTTCGTAAGTGGCGGCTCTCCCCGGCACGTCGTCCGACTTGATAGTCAGCATCTCCTGCAAAGAATAGGCCGCTCCATACCCTTCCAGAGCCCAAACTTCCATCTCTCCGAATCTCTGTCCTCCAAATTGCGCCTTGCCTCCCAGGGGCTGCTGGGTAATTAGAGAATAGGGGCCTATGCTTCTCATGTGGATTTTGTCCTCCACCATATGGATAAGCTTCATTATATATATCCAGCCCACGGTAATCTTTTCCGGGAAAGGAAGACCCGTTTTGCCGTCATATAAAATGGTTTTTCCGTCTTCGGGCAATCCCGCCTTTTTCAGTTCTTCCTTAATGTCTTCCTCTGTGGCTCCCGATAAAGCTGGGGTAACGGCAATATATCCCAGTTCTTTGGCAGCCCAGCCCAAGTGGGTTTCCAAAATCTGGCCGATGTTCATACGGGAAGCGACAGACAGGCGGTTGATAATAATATCAACCTGCGTGCCGTCCGCCATAAAGGGCATTTCTTCTAAGGGTAGTATCTTTGAGACCACTCCTTTGTTGCCGTGGCGCCCCGCCAGCTTGTCTCCCGCATTAAGCCTTCTGATTTGGGCCACCTCAACTTGAATTCTTTTAATGATTCCCGGCTCCAGTTTGTGCCCCAAGTCGCGGGAAAACACTTTTACTCCCACAACCCTGCCTCGTTTTCCGTGCTCCATCAAAAGAGAAGTATCTTTGACCTCCCTGGCCTTCTCACCGAAAATCGCCCTCAGCAGCCTTTCTTCAGCCGTCAGGTCGGCCTCTCCTTTGGGAGAAATCTTTCCCACCAAAATGTCATTGGGGCCGACTTCAGCCCCAATCCTAATAATTCCTTCTTCGTCCAAGTCTTTCAGTTTTTCCTC
>CAYPPH010000077.1:0-3394 GCA_964412565.1 uncultured Candidatus Saccharibacteria bacterium | reverse complement strand
TCGGAAAAGAAGCCCACAAGGGAATTAACCCCGACGAGGTGGTGGCTGTGGGAGCTGCCGTCCAAGCCGGCATTTTGCAGGGAGACGTTAAGGATGTTCTCTTACTGGACGTCACTCCCTTGTCTCTGGGGATTGAAACTTTGGGGCAGGTCAACACTATTTTGATTCCAAAGAATACCACCGTCCCCACCTCCAAGAGCCAGATTTTTTCCACTGCCGCCGACAACCAGACTTCCGTCGAAATCCACGTTCTGCAAGGCGAGCGGTCCATGGCCCAAGACAACAAAACTCTGGGCAAGTTCATTTTGGACGGCATACCGCCCTCTCCCCGGGGAGTTCCCCAAATTGAGGTGACTTTTGACATTGACGCCAACGGCATTCTTAACGTTACCGCCAAAGACAAGGCTACTGGCAAATCCCAGTCAATTAGGATTGAGGGCTCCACCGGCTTAAACAAGGAAGAGGTGGAAAGGATGAGAAAGGAAGCGGAGATGCACGCCGAAGAGGATAAAAAGAAAAGGGAAACGGTTGAAGCCAGGCACTTGGCTGACAATCTCATTTATACTACGGAAAAAACATTGAGAGAGGCCGGTGAAAAGGTGTCTTCGGAAGCCAAAAAGGAAATAGAAGAGAAGATGGAAGCCCTAAAGAAGGCCAAAGACGGCGACAACGTAGAAGAAATCAAAGCTAAAACAAACGACCTTTCTCAAGCCATTCAGAAAGTGGGAGCTGAAATGTACAAGGCTCAGGGAAAGGGCGAGGAGAAAAATCCGCCAGCTGGCGGAGATCAGGGCCCTGAAGAAGGGGAATACAAAGAAGAAAAATAAGAATTAAATGGCAAAAGATTACTACCAAATATTGGGCGTTGACAGAAACGCCACAGCCGAAGACATCAAAAAGGCCTACCGAAAGCTAGCCCATCAGTACCATCCTGACAAGGGCGGGGACGAAAAGAAGTTCAAGGAAATAAACGAGGCCTATCAGGTTTTATCCAACCAGGAAAAGAGAAGACAGTACGACCAGTTCGGCAGGGTTTTCGATGGAGCCGGTTTTCAGGGACAGCCCGGCTGGGATTTTGGTTTTGGCCAAGGATTCGATTCTTCCCAGTTTGATTTTAACGATCTGGGCGATATTTTCGGAGAAATGTTCGGATTTGGCTCAAGAAAAAGGAAGAGAGATTTTAAAAAAGGACGGGATGTTGAGGTGGATGTTGAAATATCTCTGGAAGACACCCTGAGGGGACAGGAAAAGGAAATATCTCTCACAAAATTAATGACTTGTTCAAGATGCCAGGGCAAGGGAGCGGAGCCCGGCACCAAGGTCAAGGAATGTTTCTCCTGCCGGGGAACCGGGCAGGTGCAGCAAATCAGGAAAACTGTCTTTGGCTCTTTTACTCAAGTTCACGTCTGTCCCGAATGCGGAGGCGAAGGATACAAGCCGGAAAAGCCCTGCAACGTCTGCAAGGGAGAAGGCAGGGTTAAGGGAGAAGAAAAAATTAAATTCTATATTCCCGCCGGCGTGGACAGCCGCCAGATAATCAAGATGGAAGGAAGAGGGGAGGCCGGCAGAAAAGGAGGAAAAGCCGGAGACTTGTACATTCGGGTTTTTGTCAAAAAGCATCCGGTTTTTAAAAGGAAGGGAGACGACCTTGTCGCTTCCGTCAACATCTCTTTTGCCCAGGCCGCCCTTGGAGACGAAATAGAGGTGTCCACTCTTGAGGGGAAAAATCTTATATTGAAGGTTCCCGCAGGGACGGAATCGGGTAAAATCTTAAGGATTTCCGGCAAAGGTATTCCCCGTTTTTCCGGCTACGGCCGGGGCGATATGTACGTCCAGTTGATGATAAAGACGCCAAAAAAGCTTTCCAAAAAACAAAAAGAGCTCTTGGAGCGCTTGAAAGAAGAAGGATTGTAGGGTATAATTGGCAAATGTAATGCCCCGTTAGCTCAATTGGCAGAGCAATTCCCTTTTAAGGAAGAGGTTGTAGGTTCGACTCCTACACGGGGCACATATTAGCAGCGGAGTTTCCGCTGCTTTTCTCTTGGCAACTAAAAAACGCGGCGAAAAGCCGTGTTCTTTAGTGTCCCAGTAAGTCCGTAAGCCGAATTCTGTTTTAAGCGATTATCTGTCTGGGTCCAACGTTACCGTTAGACTCTGGCGAGCTACTTTTTACGAAAGCTCCAAGATGAATCCCGGAACTTCCGGTTTGCTCTTGCACCTGATAAGGATTTAGCCGTATCACTTCTGCATTACTGCAGAACTATTCCGTAAAACGGAATCCTCAGCCTTTCGGCCTCGGCGTCACTTTTCGCACCTCTACCCTTACGGGCGACGGCCGTTAGCCGCTATCTCTAAAGGTGTTCGGACTTTCCTCCCCAACTTTACGTCGGAGCAATCGCCCAACTTACTGAGACAATTATATTGTAGCAGTTTTAAAAAGATTTGTCAAATTGCAACAGATTACCAAAGTATCGCCTTTTGGGCGGTTTTTTGGTAGAATAAGAAAGATTACATGATAAAAGGTATTTTCCGTTCCAAAACAAAAACCGTCACCTTTGCCGCCGTCGTCCTGGGAGCGTCTGCTTTGATCAGCCGCTTTTTGGGTTTACTCAGGGACAGGCTGCTGGCCGGCTCCTTCGGGGCGGGCGAGGAGCTGGACGTATATTTTGCCGCCTTCAGGATTCCCGACTTTGTTTTCGGCATCATTGTTATGGGAGGGATTTCATCGGTCTTCGTTCCGGTTTTTTCCAAGCATTTTCTCAAAAACGAGGAGGACGGCTGGAAGCTTGCCAGCAATGTTGTTAATTCTTTTTTACTGCTGCTGATAGTCGTTTGCGGCCTTCTGGCTCTGTTTACTCCTTGGCTGATTAGCTTTGTTACCCCGGGGTTCAATGCCCATCAAAAGGAGCTGGCCGTCGGCCTGACCCGCATTATGTTTTTAAGCCCGGTTATTTTCGGACTGTCTTCCGTATTTTCGGGCATTCTCCATTATTTTGACAGGTTTTTGGTCTACGCTTTGGCTCCGATTTTGTACAATCTGGGGATCATTTTTGGCATTTTGTTTTTGTATCCTGTCTTTGGGCTTTTGGGCTTGGTTTACGGAGTGCTTCTGGGGGCTTCTCTCCACCTGCTTATCCAGTTGCCTGCCGCCGTGTTTTGCGGGTTTAAGTATCGGCCGGTTTTTGATTTGGCTTCTCCGGGATTGAAGAGGATTTTCAAGCTGATGGTGCCGAGAATGGTGGGTTCGGCCGGCTACCACGTTAATCTGATAGTGATAACCGCCATTGCTTCCACTTTGACGGCAGGAAGCATTGCCATTTTCACCTTTGCCAACAATCTGCAGCATTTCCCCATAGGCATCATCGGGGCCTCCTTTGCCATAGCTTCTTTTCCG
>CAYPPH010000076.1:0-3423 GCA_964412565.1 uncultured Candidatus Saccharibacteria bacterium | reverse complement strand
GGGAGGATTGGGTATCCTCCCGTGGTGGAAAAACAGCGAAGCGCCAGAAACCGAAGGTGTCTGGGGAGCGAAGCGACAAAATAGGGGGTGATACTGGCTATTAAAAGCCCGTCGATTTCTATGCCTGTCGTTTTTATCACACCAGATTATTTTTGACGGTTTTCGCTACTTTGTCAACAACTTCTTTTATTTCTTTCTGCTCTTTTTTGCTGAATTTTTCCAGAACGAATTTCTCTACGTTATCGGGCTTTCCCGATTCGGGGCATATTCCTACCCTTATCCTGTTGAAGTTTTTGGTGCCCAATTCATTGATTATCGACTGGACTCCCTTGTGGCCCGCAGATCCCCGGCCTTTTGATATTTTGAATTCTCCCAGAGGCAGATCTATGTCGTCGTGAACCACCCAGAGATCCTCCGGTCTTATCTTGTAGTACTTAACCATTTCCTTGACCGCCTTGCCGGAATTATTCATATATGTTTTGGGTTTAGCCAAAACCAGTCCGGCCGTCTTTTCTTTAGCCAGCTCATCAAGCACTTCACTTCCCGCATTGTGTCTGGTTCCTTTGTATTTGGGGCCGGGATTTCCCAGGCCGACTATTAACTTCATGGCACTTGTATTTTAGCATAAAGTTGAGTATAATTAGAAAAGTATATATGAACCCCGTTAAAAGTCTAAGACAGAAAAAATTAGGAGTTAATTTTTTCTGCCAGGCACTATCGGGGGTAAAAGCAATAACAAAAGTCGTCAGAAATCGGTCGATAACCGTATAATGACGACTTCTAACGGGGTGAGAAGTTTTCTTTTCTTTGTTTGGGACGTCTCCAAAATAGTCATTATCGCTCTGCTGATAGTTGTCCCTATCCGCTATTTTGTCTTTCAGCCGTTTTTTGTCAGGGGGCAGTCCATGGAGCCCAGTTTTTACAACGGGGATTATTTGATTGTTGACGAAATCACCTACCAATTCAGGGATCCCCAGAGAGGAGAAGCCATAGTCTTTAAATACCCAAACGATCCCGACCAAAGATATATCAAAAGAATCATCGGTTTGCCTGGCGAGACGGTAGAAATAGAAAACGGACAAGTTATCGTCTGCCGGGACGGCATTCCTCAGGTTCTGGATGAGTCGGAATATCTGGCTGAATCTGTCAGTACGATCGGGGACATGGAGATACGCCTGGATGACAATGAATACTTCGTTTTGGGGGATAACCGTTCCGTTTCCTCGGATTCCAGGAGATGGGGACCGGTGCCCGAAAAAGACGTTATTGGTCGAGTTTTCTTGAGGGCCTGGCCTTTTGCGGCTTTGGCTAAAATAGAAGCACCTGAATATTAACCCACATGCCAAAAGGACCAAAATTCCAAGCTCCAACCGGAATGCATGATATTTTGCCCGAGAACCAGGCATATTTCCAGAAAATTTACAATACAGCCTGGTCAGTCGCCAATTTTTACGGTTTTGAAAAAATAGATACGCCGATCTTGGAGGAAGCCGAACTTTTTTCCAAGGGAGTCGGATTGAGCACCGACATAGTGGAAAAACAAATGTACGTTTTGAAGACCAGAGGAGGCGACTATCTGGCTCTGCGCCCCGAATTTACCGCTGCCGTAACCCGGGCCTACATTGAGCACGGCATGTTCAATTTACCACAACCCGTAAAGCTTTTTTCTGCCGGTCCTCTGTTCAGATCGGAAAGGCCGCAGGCGGGGAGGTACCGCCAGTTCCATCAAGTCAATTTGGAAGTATTCGGTGAGCAGAATCCGGTTGTCGACGCCCAGCTGATTCAAATCTTTTACAACATACTGTCAGAGCTCAGATTCAAGAATTTGGTTATTGAGATAAACAGCATCGGGGACAACCAATGCCGCCCCTATTATAAAAAGCTGTTGACTAATTATTTAAAGTCCAGAGAAAATTCTCTTTGTTCCGACTGCCGGCGCCGCATCAAACAGAATCCTTTAAGGGTGCTGGATTGCAAGGAAGAAAAATGCCAGCCCATTAAAGCACAGGCTCCCCAGATAGTCGATCACCTGTGCGATAACTGTAAATCGCACTTTAAGGAAGTCTTGGAATTTCTAGACGAACTTGATTTGCCTTACCGTTTGAATCCATACCTGGTAAGAGGGCTTGACTACTATACAAAGACAGTCTTTGAAATTTCTGAAGACACAGAAGAAGGTCAAAGATTGGGATCTTTGGTGGGCGGAGGAAGGTATGATGTTTTGGCTAAACTTCTAGGAGGTAAGGAAACCCCAGCCTGCGGAGCCGCTTTAGGAGTGGAAAGAGCGGTGGAGTCATTGCGCGGCAGAATAAAGAAAGAGTCGACTTCTCAACTACAGGGCAAGGGAATATTTTTGGCCCAGCTGGGAGGATTAGCCAAGAGAAAGAGTTTGAAACTCTTTGAGGGTTTAAGAAGGGCTAAGATACCGGTAGCCGAATCCTTCGGCCGCGATTCGCTTAAGACTCAATTAAGAATGGCCGATAAAGCGGAAGCTCCCTATTCCCTAATCATCGGCCAGAAAGAAGCGCTGGAGAACACAGTCATTATCAGAGATATGAAGACCGGAAAGCAGGAAGTGGTAAAATTAGAAAGAGTGGTGGCCGAAGTAAAGAAAAGATTAAAGAAGTAGCATATTATGGAAGACTGTATTTTTTGTAAAATAGTTGACAAGGAGGTACCAGCTGATATCGTTTATCAGGACGAAGAAGTTTTGGCGTTTAAAGACATAAATCCCGCTGCTCCCGTCCACATTCTGATTATTCCCAAAAAGCACATTCCTTCGGTAAACCACATGGAACTGCAAGACAAGGAACTAATCGGCAAATTATTTTTAGTGGCTCAGAAAATCGCCAAGGAGCAGGGCATAGCTGAAAGCGGATATCGTCTGGTTTTCAATATCGGAGAAGATGCCGGCCAGACGGTTAACCATCTTCATCTTCACCAGATTGGAGGAAAAAAATTAAATTGGCCATAAATATGGTTTTAAAAGTTAAAAAACAAGGAAGAGAGCCGGCTCAAGCTTTAATCCGCCGCTTTCAAAAGAGCGTTCAGCAAAGCGGAATTTTGCTTAGGGCCAGAAAGGAGCGCTTTAGAGAAAGAGCCAAAAGCAAAACGGCTCAAAAAAGAGCCGCCAAAAGGCGGGAGGAGTTGAAGCGGGAGTACGCCAGATTAAAAAAATTGGGGAAAATATAATAACACTACGAAATATGAAAAAGTATGAATATACGAAAATAATAAATAAAGATATTCGTATATTCGTAAGAAATTCGTAATTCGTAGAGAAAATCAAAAATTCGTATTCTGTAGCCGAAGTATGCTTAGCGAAAAAATACAACAAGATCTAAGTAAGACCGTAAAAGAAAGAGACGAATTTAAAATATCTGTTTTACGATTGCTTATGGCAGCCATTCTTAATAAGGAAAA
>CAYPPH010000075.1:0-3425 GCA_964412565.1 uncultured Candidatus Saccharibacteria bacterium | reverse complement strand
TTTTTCTTTTTTATCCTCTTCGTAATACTGCAAGTCCTGGCCGGAGTGTTTGGCGTGATTGGACAAGTCCCAGTCGCCGCGGTTATGAATTCCTTCCACTTCCTGCCAACCGAAGGGAAACTTGTATTCAATATCCACCGCTCTTTTGGCGTAATGAGCGAGTTCTTTCTGAGGCACTTCCTTGAATCTGATGTTTTCTTTTTTGATCCCCAAATTCAAGTACCATTTTATTCGAGTCTTTTTCCAATGCTCGAAAAATTTGTCGGCAGATCTCGGGTGGCAAAACCACTGCATTTCCATTTGTTCAAACTCCCTGGTGCGGTAAATGAAGTTGCCGGGAGTGATTTCATTCCTGAAAGCTTTGCCAATTTGAGCCACCCCGAAGGGAATCTTCAACCGCATCGAATTCACAATATTGCTGAAATTGGAGTATATCCCCTGGCAGGTTTCGGCTCTCAAATATGTTTCAGAGCCCTCCTTTTGCACTGGGCCAACGAAAGTCTTCATCATTAGGTTGAATTTCCTGGGTTCGGTCAATTCTCCACCGCAGTCGGGGCACTTCTCCCCCTTGATGGAGTCCTTTTTGAAACGGTGATGGCATTGCTTGCATTCCGTCAGTTCATCGGCAAACCCCGCCGAGAGATGGCCTGAGGCCTGCCAAACTTTGGGAGACATTAAAATGGCTGAATCCAGTCCGACGATATTATCCTGCATCCTCGTCATTTCCTCCCACCAGGCCTCTTTTATATTCCTTTTCATTTCCACTCCCAAAGGTCCAAAATCGTAGCAGGAACCAAAGCCGCCGTAAATCTCGGAGGAAAGAAACACAAACCCTCTGCGCTTGGCCAAAGATATTATTTTCTGCATTAAGTTTTCCATAGCGTTATTTCACTATACCTTCTTCTTGGGAAACGGTGTCGTCATCGGGCAAAGTGGTATCAAGAGGCTTATCATTTCCGGTCACTGTTAAGTTGGTGAATTGGTCTTCGCCAGTAATTTCAGCTTCTCCGATGATTTCCGGCGTCCCTCCCGCTTGAGAAGATTTCGGGGTGAAAGCCACCTGAAAGGAAACATTTGGGCCGGCTCCAATTACTCCCTTGCCCGCATCCAAACTATCGAGTTTCCAAACAACCTCTCGGGAAACGGAATCAAAAGTTAAATTGGTTCCTTCGGGAAATATCCTTCCGGTCAAACTGACCCCGCTGCCCAGAGTGGCTTTAATTTGCATATTCTTTACGTCGTTATAATAATTTTTAGCCTGCCAGACAACTGTGTAGGTCGTAGTTTCGCCGACTTCCGGAGGCAAGGGGCCTGAATTGCCAAAAACCTCTTCCACATAATATCCTTTCTGGATAACCTCTATTTTAGTATTAACCTTATTGGCAAAGTCCTGCCTGGCCTGACTTAAATACACCTTGTTTCTAATCATAGGATTTTTGTCGCCGGAACCCGCCATAGACCATTGGTCCTTGAGTTCAATCCAGAATTCCACCTTGCCTTCTTCTTGGGCATCCAGGAATTGGAGTTTCGGAACCCGCCTCCAGTCAAAGACAATGGAGTCATCCCCCTTTTCAAATTCACCCAAGGGAGCCTTTAGAGTATTAAAGTCGAAAGCATCTCCTTCCAAACGGGCAACCAAAAATAAGTTGCTGAAGGCCTCCTCGCCGATGTTTTTGAAGAAAATCTCATAATGGAGCATGTCGCCGGGAGAAGCCACGTATTGAGGACTGCCGTTGATCTGCTGGGAAATGTATAAGGAGGGAGTGACAATCTTTACCGCCCTGATTGATTCTTTGAGCAAGACGAATTCGCCATCCTGCCAGCTGCCCAGCTGGGCCTTAAACAACTTTTCTTCCTCCACTTCTCCCCTAATCGTGCCCGTGATTTCTATGCGCCCCCCCTGGGCTTTGTTTAAGAGACCGATTTCCCATTCGGATTCCCCCAATGGTGAAGGAGAAGCCGACTGAAACTCAAAATCCTCGGGATACTCCACTCTTATCCCCAAATTGGAAAGAGGGTAATCGGCATTGGAAAAGTAATTCAACTGGAAGGTATCTTCCTTGCCAGATTCAACTTGGGAAGGCAGGTCGAATTCCAGGGTTAGGGGAACGCTCGTAATTTGAGTGGTATGAGAGGTTTCCGACTCATATCTGGCCTGCAGGTTTTTGGGCCGGTAGCTCAACCAAGCATTGGCTTTTTTAATCTCTCCTTGTTTGCCCAAAAGTCTGCCCTTGAAATGGAAAGTCTTTTCCTGGCCGGGATAGATGTCATCCAATATAACTTCCTGCCTAAAAGAGTTTCCTTCCGAAGGGATGGAGTAAGCGGGATATTCAAAAACTAGCCGCGGCTCTTCCAGCCTGACGTTTCCGTTGTTTTTATATTTAACCGTATAGTCTATTTCCCCAACCAAGGTCGCCTCCGAAGGACCGATAATTTCAAGTTTTAAAATGTCCTTAGAATAAATGTTTCTCTGGTAGTACCAAAAGCCCACCGCCCCGAGTACTACAGTTAAGATTATGATGGCAAGAATGATTTTATTCCTCACCCCGTTAGAAGTCGTCATTATACAATAATCAATTGATTTCTGACTGACTTCGTTATTGCTAATACCCCGCTGATGCCTGGCAGAAAAAATTAAACTAATTTTTTCTGTCTTAGACTTCTAACGGGGCTCATAAGAATTAATTATGAATTTTGTTTTACAAAATTGGGTTTCCCCCGTTTAGGAAAACAGCGAAGCGTTATCCGCCACAGGCGGATTCCCCTTAGACCTTCGGGCAACTCCCGAGAGGTTTCTAAAAGAGGGGGGTCGGGGGAAACCCTGTGATTACGTCTTTATTATACCACTCAGTTGCGTTTTTTAATAATTTAAGGTGGTTGGGACCCACTTTCAACCTCAATAAAATGGGCCAGTCCCCATTGAATATAATTTTAAGTATTTTGGCGATATCCGGATCTATTTTCTTCCCAGCCAGAGAGTCTTTTTTAAGTTCGGGCCTGTAGCCAAGCAGGGAAACCAGATTCCAGTAGAAATAATAGTAAATAATTTCCAATTTCCCCTTGTGGCCTTCGGGCAACTCTTCAATTTTACAATTATCTAATTTGCTAAGTACCTCCACAAGCAATTGCCAGACCTGTCCATCTTTTTCTTCTCTGGGCGTTAGATAATCCAAAGTGTCAGCAATTTGATAAGCGATTTTTTTTCTCTTCGGGTCTTTCATTATATTCTGAAAACTATCAACCAAAACCGCGTCGGTCAGGGTTTTGTAGTTCTTACCCTGGATGAATTCAATATCGGACAAATAAAACAAATCGGCTCCTCCCCTCAGCTTAGACTTAATTTTCCTGATCGCTTTTCCCATAATTTCCAGCTTGCCAAAGTTTTCGGTGTACACCCTGAAAATCTGGTCCGCCTCCCCGCGGTC
>CAYPPH010000074.1:0-3514 GCA_964412565.1 uncultured Candidatus Saccharibacteria bacterium | reverse complement strand
AAAGGCAGTCTGAGTGTATTGTATTTGCTGGAAAATGTAAAAACCTATAAGAAAGGCAACCAAACTCAAACTGAGAATCATATAAATTCTCAAAGGAAACTTATAGCTTCCCACGAAATGCCTTTTAAGCGTTAGGGGTAATTGGTATATGGCGCCGGCTCCGTGCATATGTTTAAATTTAACTGTTAATCTTTTTTGCCGCCCTCAGCTTTGCTGACCTGGCTCGGGGATTGTTTTTAATTTCGGCCAGCGAAGCTGTAATTGGCTTTTTGGTTATAATTTCCGCTTTTTCTTCCTTGGCCTTATCTCTGAAAAAGTTTTTAACCAGCCTATCTTCCAAAGAGTGGAAAGAAATTACCGCTATTCTTCCGCCTTCCTCCGATACCTCCAGGGCTCGGCAAAGCCCTTTTTGCAAATTATTCAGTTCGTCGTTAACCGCGATTCTCAAAGCCTGAAAGGTTTTAGTAGCAAAATGGGCTCTCTGCCTCTTGTAAAACCCAGGCACCGCTCTTTTTACGGCTTCAACCAGCTGCAGGGTGTTTTTAATTGGCTTTACTTGCCTGGTCTGAACTATTTCTCTGGCGATATTTTCGGCAAACCTTTCTTCGCCGTAATCTTTGAGAATCCTGACCAGCTCCAGCCTGGACCAATAATTGACTATTTTCTCTGCCGTCAGCTGATTCCGCTTGTCATACCTCATATCCAGGGGCTCCCTTTTTTGGAAGGAGAATCCTCTTCCCGACTCTTCCAGATGCCAGGAAGACATACCTAAGTCGAAAAGAATCATATTTACTTTTCCGAATTTTTGTTCTCTAACAATTTGCTCCAAATCTGCAAAATTACCGCAAAACAAAGTGATTCTTTTCCCCCAATTTTTAATTTTTAATTTTAAATTTTCAATAACTTCTGAATCCCTGTCTATTCCTAAAACCTTTCCCCGAGGAGCTGTTTTCTCCATAATCGCCAAGGTATGACCGCCGTTTCCAATCGTGCAATCAATAAAATTTTCATTGGGCTTGGGATCCAAATATTGAATAACTTCTTTTCGAAGAACCGAAATATGCATAATCAAATACCCAATTCTTTCAAGCGCTCAGCGATGTCCCCGGCGGCAGTCTCCGTTTTTTGTCTGTGCTCCTCCCATTTATCGGAATCCCAAACTTCAATCTTGCTAGATAGTCCCAGCACGGTAATATTCTTTTTCAAGGAAGCATAATCTTTTAAATAATCGGGGATGAGAATTCTGCCCAGCTTGTCCAGTTCCACCTCGGAGGCGCCGGAAAGCATGAGCCTGGCGTAGTTTCTGGCATCCGCCTGGCTGTTGGGTAAACTGTTCAGTTTCTGCGCCATTTTCCCCCACTCTTCTGCGGTATAAATAACCAGGCATTTTTCCAGTCCCTTGGTAATGACCGCTTTTTCTCCCAAATCTTTCCTGAACTTGGCTGGTATGGAAAGCCTTTTCTTTGTGTCTATTGTATGTTTGTATTCACCAATTAGCATCTGACTTATCCCCCATTTAGCTGGTTATCCCCATAGTTTTCCACAATTTTCCACTACAATTACATTATCACCCACCCAGCCATACTGGTCAACCCCATTATAAATCTTTGGTATCTATGCTTAAATTTAGTTACAAACCCTAATTTTACGTTCATTTTCATAGATTCCTAACAGGGGTCAACCACTTTACCTTAATAAAATAGCTATGGTTATCCACCTTTTATCCACAATCGCCCTATTTATCCTTTCTGCCAAATTAAAATAACAGGGCATTGAGCCCTGTCATTTAATCTCATTGTCCTAATTTTATTCCTTTCTTAAAGCTTCTTTGGTGTATTCGCCTGAAGGATTCCAAAGCAGCCAGCCGTCGGCTCCCGCTTCTTCGGCCGCCAGTATTTGGTCTCTTACTTTTTCGGCGTCGTAATAAATCTTTCTGTCGGAATCATACCTTATGTCAAAATCCTGCAGCCACGGCCGAATTTTGGCTTCAGATCCTATTTGAGAAAGATAATCTTGAGCAATGAATATGGAGCGGCTGACAACCTGGTAGGGGTTGGCAGAAACCGTTTCGCTTATATCTTCCGACTCGTACGGCAAATTAATTACTGGCAATTCTCTTTTCTCGTCGGCTCCCGCACTGAATCCGCTGTAAAAATGGCTGGGGTAAAGCATAAAAGACAAATAATCGAAGGCGTGGGCCGCATCATATGTTCTCTGCCCTATCTCAAATGCCTGATGCTGAACAGCTACGTATCCGAACAAGTCAACCGAAAGAATTATGTCCGACTTGTAGCCCCTGAGAGCATGGGAAAGAGTGGAGAAAAACCCCCCGATAACCTCATACTTCTGCTTTTCGTCCTGGCCGAAAGCGGGATAGGCTATGCCTTGCACGTCGCCGTCGGAAGGAAAACGAATATAGTCAAACTGCAGCTCGTCAAAGCCAAAGTCAATGGCCAGTTTGGAAAAGTTGATGATGTAGTTTTGGACGCCGGGGACTTTCGGATCCAGCCAATAGCCTCCTCCGGAATCCCGCCAAATCTCTCCCGTATTTTTATCTTTTAAATACCACTCCGGCTTGTCTTCTATCAGAGAACCGTCGCGGAAAACGCAGATTCTGGCTATCACCCAAGCGCCCTTCTTCCGCAAGCTGTCAATGAATGTTTTAAGGGAATACTGCAGATTGGGACCGTGAGCTTCTTTAACGTCAATAACCACGGCGTTGATCTCGGTATCGTCCAGTAAATTCCTGACCTCGTTTCTGACGTTTACCGCCAGGTAGCTGCGGGAATTGGCTACGAATTCGTTCATATACAAGCCTTTGACTCCTTTGCCGTTTTCGGAAGGGTTTTTGATTTTCGTTAAAATTTCCTCTTCTTTTTCTTGGGCAATTAATTCTTCTTCGTCAGCTGCCTCAAGTTGAACGGTTTCCTCAAAATTGGAGGGATAATAGAGAGCAGTGCGCCAGTAGTTGGAAATAAAAATTCCCCCGGCGATTAAGGCGAGGAGGGAAATTAACGGCAGGATGGTTGATCCCCTCAATTTCTCCATATAATCAAGAGTTAATCTTTAATCTAAAGTCGATAGCATTAATTTCCACCTTGTCTCCCCTTTTCAGCTCTCCTGAAAGAAGGGCCGAAGCCAAGACGTTCTCCACCTTATCCTGCACCACTCTTTTCATCTCCCTGGCTCCGAAAGTGGGATTGTAACCCAGCTCGACTATTTTTTCTTTGAGGGGCTGGGTAATCACAAAATCAATCCCTTTTTCTTTCATGTTTTTCTGGAGCTTTCTCATCATCAGCTCGGCAATGTCCAGGAGATTCTCCTTACTCAAGGGCTTGAAAACCACCACGGCATCAAAACGGTTAATGAACTCGGGACGGAAAGTTCCTTGTTCAAAAAGATAGTTCAGGATCTTTTGTTTCAACTCTTCCCATTTGGTTTTTTCCTTGAGGGCTTTTAAGATTATCTGGTAGCCGGCGTTGCTGGTAGAAATGATTATGGTATTTTTGAAATC
>CAYPPH010000073.1:0-3532 GCA_964412565.1 uncultured Candidatus Saccharibacteria bacterium | reverse complement strand
AAACCATTCGTAGATAAATTGGAACATATTATTTGAAATTAATGCTTACTTTATATATTTAATTCTACTCCCAATTTGTCCAGTTTAGCAAGAAATTCGTATTGGCAGCAGAACAAATCTCATAAAAAATAGATGCGGAGGAGGTGGGACTCGAAGAGTTGCCCGAAGGCCTAGGGGAGGTTGGCTTCTCGCCGCATTCTCTCAATAAACTTTTGGATGCCAAAAGGCATCAAAAGTTCATGCGGAGGAGGTGGGACTCGAACCCACGAAGCCCGTGAAGGCTTCCTGCTCTCCAAGCAGGTGCAATAGCCGCTATGCGACTCCTCCGTGTGTAAAATCCGATTTACTTTGGCAAAGAAGAAATTATGCTGCTGATTTTTGGATGCTGAACCAAAAACTTGTAGTTCAGCAGTTTCAAAATTGTCAAAAAGTCGTCCAGTTCTTCCTTGAAGGTTTCCGGCCCCTCCAGTATTTCGCCGAACTCGTCTCTCAGATTGGCAAGATAGTTATCCAGCACCTCGGTGTCAGCTCTTCTCCTTAAATATACGATTATTTTTTTGAATTCTCCTCGGTCCAGCCAGACGCCACGGCATACGTTGCAAAGGTCAACTTTGATATGCGAATCTCCGTAGCCCGTTTCATATAAAGGCAGGCGGCAGTGGGGACAAAGTTTTTGGCCCGGAGAAATCTTGAACTTCTCCTCGTCCAGCCACAAATCAATGTCCAGCCATCTAAGATTCCTGTCTTTTTGGTCTTTGGCTTGTCTCAGTTCATCCTCTTCGAGCCACAAGCCAAGACAGACGGGGCAATAGTCGATTTCAACACCCGCCACAACGGCTTTCTTTAGGGACTTTTTACAAAGAGGACATTTCATCGGGCAACTATAGAAATTATAGTAAAAATACATTTTCCTGGCAACCCAAAACCCCCGTTTAACGGGGGCGAAGGAAATAAATTTTCGGAACGGCTTAATATCCCATGCCCATGGGCATTTGGGGATTTCTTCCGCCAGCTGGCGGATTTTCTTCCGGTTTGTCGACGACTACGCATTCGGTCGTCAGAAGCATGGCGGCTGCAGACACCGCGTTTTCCAGAGCCGATCTGACAACTTTGGTGGGGTCCACAACTCCGGCTTCTATCAGGTCTTGGTAGGTATCAACGGCGGCGTTGTAGCCGAAATTTCCCTCGTTTTTGAGAATTTCAGCCACAATGACAGAACCGTCTTTGCCGGCGTTGTAGGCAATTTGACGAATGGGTTCTTCCAGCGCTCTTTTGAGAATTTTAACGCCGATTTTCTCTTCTTCGTCCTGACCCTCTACTCCATCCAATACTTTGAGGGAGCGCAATAGAGCCACGCCTCCGCCGGGCACAATCCCCTCTTCGATGGCTGCCCTGGTGGCAGCTAAGGCATCTTCCGTCTTATGCTGCCTGGCTTTTTGCTCCACTTCGGTAGCGGCTCCAACCTTGATAACGGCCACGCCGCCGGCCAGCTTGGCCACCCTTTCCTGCAGTTTCTCTTTGTCAAAATCGGAATCTGATTCTTTAATTTGGTTCTTAAGCTGCTTAACCCTGGCATCAATATCCGCTTTTTCTCCTTTACCCTCAACAACAGTGGTGTTCTCTTTGGTGGAAACCACTTTTCTTGCAGAACCCAGCATATCCAGCTCAATTTTATCCAGTTTCAGACCGACTTCTTCTGAGATAACCTTGCCGCCCGTAACCAAAGCGATGTCTTCCAGCATCTCTTTCTTTCTGTCTCCAAAGCCGGGGGCTTTGACCGCCAAAGCGTTAAAGATCCCTCTCAATTTATTGACTACCAAAGTGGCCAAGGCGTCTCCCTCAACATCATCGGCAATAATGACCAATTCTTTTTTGCCGGTCTGGGCTATTTTCTCCAAAACGGGCAGAATTTCCTGAATGGATGAAATCTTCTTGTCGGTAATTAAAATGTAAGGGTCTGAAAACTCGGCCTCCATTCTCTCAGTATTGGTAATCATATACGGAGAAATGAAGCCGCGGTCAAACTGAAGCCCTTTAACTATTTCTTTTTGCAGGCCGAAGGTTTTTGATTCCTCTACAGTTACCACTCCGTCTTTACCAACTTCCGTTATCACCTCGGCGATCAAATTGCCGATTTCTTTATTTTCGGCTGAAATAGTGGCCACCTGGGCTATTTCTTCCTTGCCGGAAATTTTCTTTGACATCTTTTTCAGCTCCTCGACCACCAGATTGGCGCTCTTTTCCAATCCCCTCTTTAATGCCAGAGGGTTGGCGCCAGCCGCCACGTTCTTCAACCCTTCGGAGGTTATGGCTTGGGCCAAAAGAGTGGCCGTAGTGGTTCCGTCGCCGGCCACGTCGTTTGTTTTCTCGGCCACCTCTTTAACGATTTCCGCTCCGAGATTTTCTATTTTGTCCTCCAGCTCTACTTCTTTGGCAATGCTCACTCCGTCGTTGGTAATGGTCGGAGAACCGTATCCTTTGTCTAAAACAACGTTCCTTCCTTTTGGACCGAGGGTTACTTTAACGGCGTTGGCCAGTTTGTCAACGCCTTCTTTGAGTTTTTTTCTGGCTGTTTCTTCGTATTGAATTTGTTTTGCCATAAGTTTGAAAATTGATAATTGAAAATTGATAATTTAGCGATTATTCAATAATCGCCAGTATGTCTTCTTGTTTGGCAACTAAGTATTCCTTGTCTTCGATCTTAATCTCGGTGGGGCCGTATTTTTGAAACAAAACCTTGTCCCCCGGTTTTACCTCCAAGGGAACAGCTTTCCCCATCTTGTCTTTTTTGCCAGGCCCTACCGCCACCACCTTTCCCTGCTCGGGCCTTTCCTTTTCGGCGGTTTCCGGCAGCAAAATGCCGGTCTTAGTCTTCTCTTCTTCTTTAATGGGTTCTATGAGAATATGGTCTGAAATTGGTTTGATGTTCATATATTTTAGTTTAATAATTTGGATTAGCACTGTCAAGTGGAGAGTGCTAATTTACGCTCTTTTTATATTTATCAAAAGCCAAAACCCTTGTCAAGATGCTCTTAGGAACTGCCCCGTGTAACTCTTTTTGTTCTTGGCTATCTGCTTGGGAGTGCCCTCAGCTACGATATAGCCGCCGCCTTCTCCCCCTTCCGGTCCCAAGTCGATGCACCAATCGGCGTTCCTGATGAAGTCCAGATTATGCTCAATGGTCACCACCGTATTGCCTTTATCAACCAGCCCCTTGAGTACTTGTATGAGCTTCTTGATATCTTCGAAATGCAAACCTGTAGTGGGCTCGTCCAGAATATACAAGCTGCGGCCGGTGGCCTTGCGGGCAAGCTCGGTGGCTAATTTTACTCTCTGCGCCTCTCCTCCAGACAGAGAGGGAGCGGGCTGGCCCAATCTCATATATCCCAAGCCAACTTCATTGAGGATTTTCAGCTTGTCTGAAAGGCCCGGAATGTTTTTGAAAAATTCCAAAGCCTCTTCCACTGTCATTTCCAAGGCATCGGCAATGTTCTTGCCTCGGTACTCAACGGCCAAAGTCTCTCTGTTAAAT
>CAYPPH010000072.1:0-3557 GCA_964412565.1 uncultured Candidatus Saccharibacteria bacterium | reverse complement strand
CACCTGACTTAGCATGTGATGGCTGCGGGGCTAGCCTGCCTCGCCAGCAAGGCGGAGATTCGAAGAGTTGCCCGACCTGCTTCGCCGCGAGGCGAGAGGCCTAAGGGGGCAAGGTTCTCGCCACAGCCCCTACAATATATAAATTTTTTAGTACTTTCAGTACTCAAAATTTCTATGCTGCCAGGCTAGGATTCGAACCTAGATTGATGGATTCAGAGTCCATTGTCCTACCATTAGACGACCTGGCAATATAATTAAGCTTTCAAATACCTCCGGACGGCAATCCAGCTGGACAAAGCACCCAGCCCCATTCCGGCTGCCAACTGCATCAAGACGATCAGCCAGATATTGTTCAGGAAGTAACTGAATATATTAAACCCTGGGATTAAAAATTCAAGGTGTGGGGACAAAAAGTAGAGGCCTATGCAAAATACCAATAAGGTGACAAGAACGGCAAAGACGCCAGCTACCATACCTTGGAAAATAAACGGTCCCCGGATAAACCAATTGGAAGCTCCCACCAGCCGCATCGTTTCTATCTCTTCCCGGGAATTGTAAATGGCCAGCCTCACCGTGTTGAAAGAAACAAGTACCGCCACCAGAGCAAAGACGACACTGAAAATAATTCCGGCCGTGTTAATGGTGTCGGTGATGGAAAATATCTTTTCAATGGCCGACTTTTTCTGCTGGTAGTCAACCTTGGCTATCAAGTCCTTGAAAGAAGCATCGGTCAAAAAGCTGGAAATGGCGGCATACTGGGTGGCCTCATGCGCCTTGATGTTCAGGGAAGCCAGTAAGGGATTGCGGCCCAGCTCCTGCAAAGATTCCATAATTGCCTCGTCCCCCTGGTGCCTTTCGGTGAACCTTTCCAGGGCTTCTCCCCGGGAAACGTAAACTATCTCCTTGACTTCAGGCATTTTGGAAAGCTCGTCTTTGATTTCCAGAATTTTGTCGCTGGTCAGCTCTTCCTGAAAATAAACGTACATATTGACCTTCTCTTTCAGATCCTCCACCAAGAACTGAGATGTTTTTTCTGCCAAAAACAAGGAGGTAACCAAAGAAATAGTCAGCACCATAATGAAAATGGTGGCCAAAGACAGGCCTATCTGCCGCCTAAACCCCTTCCAACCCGACTTAATTACTCTTTTTAGCGAAATCAAAAACATTGTGTTTTACAAAGTGAATCTTCCTCTTTCTTCGTCCCTTATCACTTTCCCCTGCTCCAAGGTGATCACCCTTCTCTCCAGGGTGTTGATGACATCCTGGTTGTGGGTGGCCAACAACACAGTGGTGCCCATTTGATTGACTTTGGCTAAAAGACGGATTATCTCTTGGGTGTGAAAAGGATCCAAATTGCCAGTAGGTTCATCTGCCAGAATTACGTCTGGCCTGTGAATTAAAGCCCTGGCTATAGTTGCCCTTTGCTTCTCTCCTCCCGACAATTCTTCTGGGAAATTGTTGGCTCTTTCTGACAAACCGGTAATTTCCAAAACCTGGGGCACGTCCCTGTTAATTTCTTTTTCCGTAGCCCCCATTACTTCCATAATGTAAGCCACGTTCTCCCAGATGGTTTTTGAAGACAAGAGCTTATAGTCCTGGAAAACAACTCCTATCTTCCTGCGGAAGCAAGGCAACTGGTCGGGCTTTAGCTTGTGGACATCCTGCTCCTTAAAAACGATGCTGCCAGCTGTGGGCTTTTCTTCGGCCAGCAAGAGCTTGAAAAGAGTGGTCTTGCCGGCTCCCGACCTGCCAACGACAGAAACGAATTCTCCCGGACTGACTCCGAAAGACACTCCATTGAGAGCTGTAATTGGTTTTCTTCCCGCTTTATATACTTTGGTTACGTCTTGAAAAGATATCATTGCGCGCTATTTACGCCTCACTTAATTTAATTTCAGCTTCGATAAAGGGATCCAATCCCCCGTCCAACACCGACTCGATATTGGATGTTTCCACTCCGGTTCTCAAGTCTTTGACCAGCTTGTAGGGATGCAGGACGTAAGAGCGAATCTGGCTCCCCCACTCAATGGAAACCTGCTTGCCTTTTATTTTCTCCAGCTCCTTTTCTCTTTCTTTTTCTTTCAGCTGGTAGAGCTTGGCATACAGCAGCTTCATTGCTCTATCTCTGTTTTGTCCCTGCAGTCTTTCTGACTGGCAGGAAACGGTGATTTTAGTGGGCAAGTGAGTAATTCTTATTGCCGACTCCCGGCGATTGACATACTGGCCTCCCGGACCTGATGCTCTGAAAGTTTCTATTTTCAAGTCATCGGGATTGACCTCTATTTCCCGCTCGTCGGCTTGGGAGATCTCAGGCAGAACCTCCACCATGACAAATGAGGTATGGCGCAATGACTGGGCTGAAAAAGGCGAAATGCGCACCAATCTGTGCACTCCCGTCTCCCTTTTCAATAACCCGTAGGCTATATTCCCCTTTATTTCCAAAGTGACCGACTTCGTTCCTATCCTGCCCTCTGGTCCCGGCTCTCCAAATGATTGCTGCAGAATTTTTGTCTTAAATCCTTTTGTGTCAGCGTATCTCAGGTACATGCGCAAGAGCATGGAAGCCCAATCCTGGGCGTCCTGCCCGCCGGCTCCCGCATAAATTGAAAGGATAGCCGACCCTTTGTCGTATTTGCCGGACAAAAAAGTCTCCACTTCCTTGCGAGCCAGCTTTTTTTCCAAATCCCGAATGTCTTTTTCCGTTTCGGCTATGGAAACCTCTTCTTTCAGCTCGTCAAACTCCGCCAGCTCCTGCTGCAAATTCGCCGCTTGCTGATTAACCTCCACCGCCCTTTCCTTGTTTTGCCAAAGATCGGGGTTCTGCACCTCTTTTTCCAACTCCTTCAGTTTTTTTCTTTTCTCTGCAATGTCAAAGACAGTCCTCCAAATGGAGGAGCTTATCTTTCAATTCCTTGGTTTTTTCCGAAATCTCACTCATATCTTTAAGTATTCTAATTCTAACACGTTTCAAAGAAAAATAAAGAGGCAGATTGTTTCTGCCTCTTTTTGCTCACCTCCTAGGGGGTAAGGGCCTCAATATCCATGACCCGGGCGGGTCCCAGCACCTCTTCCATAGCCGAAGCCAGAATCTCGTAAGATGCCTGGTCGGGACAGCTAAGCAGAAGATTGCGTAATTCTTCGTCGCTGGAGAACTCCTTTATCATATCCAGCATTTCCTGTCTCTCCTGGAAGCATTTGTTTGTGATTTCCTTGGCCAGCCTGCCGGGCTCTGCTATTAATTTTTGGAATGCGGCCAGTACCGAAGCGTAGTTAATAATTTTTTCCTTCATTTCTGCCTCCTTTTTTAAAGTACCTGATGAGCCAGAGATCGGATTTGAACCGATGACCTACCCCTTACGAGGGGGTTGCTCTACCACTGAGCTACTCTGGCCTGATTTTTTTCAAGAGCCAGGAGCTTGACTGCACTTTGCCGCCCCTGCCGATATTGTAAACCATTTTACAGTTAATCTTTCGGCAGGTCTCCACTTCGGGAACGGGTATCTTCCCTTTCTTGCGGTCGCCTCCGTTGGCAAAAATATCTGGCTTTATCGTCTGCA
>CAYPPH010000071.1:0-3580 GCA_964412565.1 uncultured Candidatus Saccharibacteria bacterium | reverse complement strand
CTGAAAGGATGGGAGTCCTTTTCGGGGTGGTTCTGGTTCGGCGTGGAGAGGGTCAAGGACAGCGATGAACTCTGGTTCGGCCTTGTGCAGGGGTTTGAGGATGAGTGGGGCTATTTCTCGGAGCATGAGCTTGACGACCTCGGCCCGAAGGTGTGGAGAATCAGGCCGCAGGATTTGCCGCACAGCGGGAGGAGATAGGGCCGCGGGGGTTTTCTACGGCCCTTGCCTTTATTTCGAGTGGAGATAACCCATGTTTCGAATGGAGAATATAACACTGTTATATTCGGCCTCTGGCGGGGCCTGGACCTTGAATTTACCCCTGTCGAAACACGCACCTGCGCCAGCGGACAAGACCAGCACCTTGGCAAAAAACAGCGAACGGTGCTGGCTTCTTTGTCCGCTGCGGTCCTTCGGACCGCTGCGCCGACATTGCGACTATCATGTTAGGGCCCAGGCCGATGGGACCGGACTCTCTCACGCATTAAAAATCCGGAGCGAAAATTGATGCGTGAGAGAGTCGCGCATTTGAAGAATTTGAGGTGATGTGAATGACGAAATGTTGGAGGTGTGGGAAGGAGGTAAAGCGTCCCTTCCCTGGAATGGAGGAAACGCATGTTGAGTGCGAGTGCGGAGCGGCAACCTTAAGGGAGGGCGCTGTCGCAGAGGAGGCCCTGAGATATCTGACCTGTGAGGATTTCAGGGATATCCTCACTGAGCGGAAGGCCAGGAAGAACGTAAATGGCCTGATAGCGAGACTGAGGCTCCTGAGAGAATGGGTGGTTGAGTGCCGCAACAGGGATATGGAATCCTACCAGCGGGTGCTCAGGGAGATTGACCGGACGATAAGGAAGTTTGAGGCCGAAAGGCCTCTGTTTTTGGTTCGGACGGATTGGTTAATTGGATAACAGGGAAAACGGTTAACGGTTCATTAGGCACATTTCTGAATTACGGGTGATTTTGGGGAGAAATTGATTGTTTGAGTTAATTTAGGATTATTAGGTAGTGAAAAGGTGGTAAATTCTTGGAGAAATAAATAATAAGTATTAAAAAAATAAGAAAATGGGTTGATATATGTCAGTTTTGTGGTTACGGCACCCCTTGGTTAGGGAATAGATATAATAGTTTTTTTCTCCTTTATTTTCTATAATTTTTACCCCTTACAATGACAATAAAGGAAACTATGATATGTATCCCCTAATTAAACTTTAATTTTAACTATAATTATCCCCAAGCTTAGACTGTCTGGAAGAATTTCCCTTGAAACTCACCCCACTGTACGCAGGAATCTTACCCTTCTTACAGGTCCCGCATCCTGTGTGGGCCTTGAACATCCTACCAAACTTTATCACATTTTCAGGCGTCACTTCAAGCCTCCTGCAATATTCCACATAGGCCGCATAAGCCTCCCTTTTTGTTATAACACCCTCATCATCATCTGTATCGATTTCATTATAGATAAACGATTGAATGGTGTCGGAATTTCTTTCATAAATATCCTTCACACCAACCTCATCAAGCCAGTAGGAGAAATCTCCATTCTTTAACAGCCTTCGGAGGCCCTCAAGCGACCAGTTCAATATACCGGGCAGCTCCTTCAATAACTTCTCCTTAAGGTCTGGGTCAATCTCATCTGGATCGTGCTGCCTGTTGAATTTGAGCAGTATCCACCGCCTGTAAAAGGCAAGGTTCTTGTTGGTGGTGGCTGGCACGGTATTACAGGAGAAGATAAGCTTGGTTGATGGGTAGAAAGATATATGATGTTGGTGTTTTTTCCCCGCAGTAATTTTATCCCCTCCGGTTATTGTCATAAACATTCCAGTATCCTTGAGCGCTGCCGAGGATAGATCAGCGCAGATGTTGGCGGGCATTCCGTAAAGGTAGGCCGCGGCAAAGGAGTCGGTTGTAAGTTGTTGTAGCGGGAAAGCCGTAACATTGTCATCCCCCAACATCTTCCCCAAGACGAACAATGTGGTGCTCTTCATGGTTTTCCGCTTGCCATAAAGAAGGAAGGCCCGCTCGAATTTCTGGCCGGGTAGATAACAGTAGCCAAACATCTCTTGGATAACATTCATGGTATCCTCATCTATCTTTTGCGAGAGCTTCTCCTTCCAGAGAGGACACTCGGCATTGGGGTCATATCTGATTGGTATGCGGGTTACAGTGAATATGTCCGGTGTGTGTTTCCTGAATTCCCCTGTTATCGGATTCAGGAGACCGTTTTCAAGATTGATCCAGTTATTATTCACAATATTGGGGTCTATATAGGTGCAGGATTGTATATATGCCAGGATTTCACTGGCTCGGTGTTTGGTGAATCCGTCCCCCATAAAACTAACACACTGCTCCATTATCTTTTCTTTCCCATCTTTCGTGTAAACGCCGTTGTTATACCAGTAAACATCATCGCTTCCTTTCAGCGTCTTGAATATGAAATCCTTCATTATCCTGTCGCCCAGGGGTTTGGGAAGAAACATTTTTCCCTGGAAGCAGGCCTTCATATCAAATGTGTCATCCTCTTTCGGTCTTATCAGGCTCAGGGGAACGTTGCTGAGATCTATCAGAAGCCTTGGGTAATCAAAGAAACGCAGGTCTATTGCCTGCGTGTCCCAGGCGGCTTTTTCAAAAATCTTCCTGAAAAGCCCGTAATTTTCACGGGCAATGCTTTCAAGTCCCCGCACAGCGGATGTCATAGAAGGAAAATCAACATAATATACTTCTTCGTTTCCGATTACCTGCTTTATCTTATCCCTCACATAACCGTTATTGAGGAACATCCTTATCTTGGTGACCCACTCCGCCTCGTTAATTCGCATTGTTGGCCACCTCCTTTATTATATTTTGCAACTGGTCTAACCTATTTGGAGCATATTCACTAACGAGTGATTCCCAATCGTCTTGATTACACCGAACACCAACAATGAAATCATCTTTCGTGATCAATTCGTTTCCTCTTCTGTGACCAAGGTAAGCTAAAAGAAAGATAAGGCTGTCCATGGATTTAGTTGGTCGGGCGAAAACGATCTCAATACGTCCGTCCGGCAATTTATGTATTGTGTTGAATGAGGACTTATAATATTTTGATATCTCTTTCCCGTTCCTGTGTTCATGGTGAATGATTAAATGACAGTTGGCGCATAACAACATTATATTAGAGTTTTCATCTGTGCCGCCCTCACTTTTCGGTTTTATATGGTGTCTTACCAAAACTCTCATATCTTTTTCTCCGCAGCGTTCGCATCTTTTCTGCAAGAGACCACCTATTTATCATTCTTGGTTATCATAATCCTTCCATCATCTGTTACGGACACGGTGACAAACTCTGGGGAGCCAAGCAGTTCGAGTTCTTCAGTTAAAACAAGCCCTTTGGAGGTAGGATTAAAGCTGATAACCTTTTTTTTCGGTTTTCGTAAAATTTCCATATATTTAATGAGATTAAATATTATTTAAATATTTCTTTAGCGCTACATTCATATCCCAAAATATCCATTCCACTACGCCACAATCTGTTGGGCAAACACCTACCTGTAAAACACAAGAAAGCATTTAAATTCCCCCACCCAGTATTAACTACACGGCAGAG
>CAYPPH010000070.1:0-3584 GCA_964412565.1 uncultured Candidatus Saccharibacteria bacterium | reverse complement strand
GATAATATCCTGTCTCGTATTCCTTCCTGAAAGCCGAAAGGACGACAAGAATCATCAGGCTGATTACAAAGACCATGATTGAAAGCCGTATCATTAGCTTGCTCGTGCTCAATGCGTTTGTTGCCGATGCGTTCCCCGATACGAGACTCAGTATAAGGTCATACACAGCGTCGTAGGCCGGGGATATGATTATGAAAATCATCGCTATGCTGATCAGCATCACCGTTGCCGTAAGCCAGTAGTTGATTGCTCCTTTCATCTGAAATACGCCTCCTCTCTTTTCTGGGACTGGACAATCACATAAAGGAAAAATCCCGCTATGAGTATGAGTATCGGCCAGCTGTCTATGACCGCATCAAGCCATGAAATTGTCTGGAGCATGTCGGAATCATCCACGTTGGACTGCGCCCATGGGTAAAAGAAGTTATTATGGACATAGGCGAGAGGCACATACACCATTGCAAAGGCGAAGAGCCCTATCAGCCCTACCAATATTGGGTATGCTATGCCTTTCATCTCTTTCGACCTCCCATAAACCATTTCAGGATCTGGCTTGGTTTCTTTAACGGGTTGGTTTTCTCATAGTAGAACCGCCCTGGTGCGGCGGAGGCTGTTATGCGGCCTTTTTTCTTTCCCTTTATGAACCATGGAGGTGGAACGCCGGGGCCTCTTGGCGATCTTGGCGAAGGCGGCTCCGGCACCTCTGTAACTTCCATAAATTCCGTATAGATTGGCTCTGTTGGGAATTTTGTCTGCGATTTCTGTCTGGTAAGCGACAACAGAACCTGCTTCTGTCTCTGTCCCTGTCTGCTTAGCTGGTCTCGTAGGGATTCCTGCGCTGTTCTTTCCATATTGCTCACGTCCTCAATGACAGAGGACATGCGGTCTCTTCTGCGCCTCTGGCCTATAGACGTTCCCGCTTTCCTTCTCAGCCCAAACAGTTCGGCCTGCCTTCTCAGTGTGGTTCTCGTGCCTGCTTTCGCCCATCCTGATTCCTTCGGTCCCGGATGCGGCCCGCTCTGTGGGAATTCCTTGGCCCTTGGCTCCTTGAACATATCTGAAACGAATTTCTCCGCATCCTTGAGGGATGCTTGCATTGCCGCATCCGCAGCTTCCTTCATGTTAGTGGATAGTTTTCCGGCTTTTCTTGGTTTTAGTCCGAGGGTCTTTGCGGTCTTTTCAGGAACGGGCCTTGGCCCTTTTACTTTCGGAGGCTTCAGAACATCGGGCAGGGGCGTTTCCTTGTGCTTTCTTTTGTATCTCTTTCTTAATTCTTTTAGCCGTCTCTTCTCGGCTTTGAGCTGCTTTTTCATAAGTTCGTCATAGCGGTTGAGCACGGCCTGCATTTCTTCAGAAGGCGGGCCACGCTTTACAGAAACCCCCCTCGATTTGATTTTCTTGTATATGAAAGGGCCTGCCTCCACTTTGGCCTGAAGGATGTCTCGCCTTAATGACTGAACATGACTTTCTTCGAGTTTCCCGCCAAACTTCCTTACACCTCTTTTGCCTTTTGAGAAACCAATGGGCTTCCTTTCGACCGCAGTGGACTTGCCGCTGAACTCTATGAATCCGGGTGGTGCCCTTTCGCCTGCATATCCAAGCTCTGCACCTAAAAAGAGTTTTCGCTGTCCGGTCATGTCTACTGGGAACTCGTATCCTTCTTTCATGTGAATATCCCAGACCTTGACCGGTTCAACGCCCTCCGGTACGGGCGGCATCTTTCTTGGCGTTACCTCGTATACCGATTTGCCTTCGGATAGTCTGATTATCGGTTCGATTTTCTCATCTATGCCCGTGACCTTCCTGAACTCACTCATCACATCCACATCGAAACGCCTCTTCCCCTTCTCTGTGGCCTCAAAAACCTGTGAAAGCGTCCATCCTTTGCCTGTGCCGACCTTCTTCCCTTCAAACATATATTTGATGTCGAATTTCCCTATCCCATATCCCATTAGACCGGGCTTGACCGCTTTCTTGGGTCTGTAGAAAAAGGATTCCATATCAATATCGGCCCAGACGGGTTTTATGGGCTCGGTCTTCGTTGCCAACGTATATCTTTTTGCTCTCTCTATTGCGATTTTTTCAGGGCTGATTACGCCCAGCTTCTCACCGAGCGTGTATTTGATTTTGGTGACCCTGGGTTCAATCTTCGGCTTTATAGCCTCGGATAGCTTCGGCCCCTCAAATGCGAACGGGGCGGCAAGAAGCAACGCTGTTGTCACCGGCTGTTTCACTAATGGTGACTTTTCCGGTTTCCATTCAACTAATCCCCCGACCTGATGCCATCCCTTCTCAGGACTCCATTTGACCTGGGGAATACCGCCTTGTATTTTGATGCCCGGGATTGATAGAAAGAATTCACCCATGCTTTTTGTAACATCGAGCCCAGTTGTCAGCCCGATGGCCAACGGCACGCCAATGGTCTTTTTCATCCTTTCAGGAGATCCCGCTTTCAGCTTGAACACATCCGGCATTGTGTTTTGTGCTGTCCGGGCCGCCATAGTTCCAGGAATAAGAAACCAAGAAGGAGGAGAAAGCGTCATCATTCCAATACCGGTTTGCTCTCCAACCTTTTTCCCTGTCGGGCCGTGCTTCAATAAATCTGATATCAATTCCATTACGTCGGCTTCCTTTGTGGGTGTGTAAGCGGCCTCTACGGCATCAAGGTAAGACCTGCTCTCGTATCTCGGCTGTCTGATATACACCGCTTCACCTGCCAAAACCTGCCTTCTCTCCGCTTCCGGTAGCTCCTCTGGTAAGACTAATTCGGCGTAGCCTGTTCTCGTGCCCTGCGGAATTCCGTAAGGACTTGAGTAAGGCGTGGACCGCATGGCCGCCTCTATCTCTCCGGCCTGCGTGCCAATGCCTTGCGCTATTGACATTCCGCTCTGCTCTGCCGCTCCCTGTCTCGCCGCTTCCTGGAACCTCTGCGTCACGGCTGCCGCTATCTTCTCTTCAGGCGTCATGCCGAGCATCGCCTGCTTCCTGGCTTCCTCCCTCGTGGCGTCCAATTTAGAGATAATCTTCTGCGCTTCGACATCCCCCATCTCGGCTATCTTTCGCACAACGTTCTCCTCTGTCGGAGCGATGGACATCTGCTGTTCTTTGGCCTCTTTCTGAATCATCTCCTCAGCTTCTTTCCTTGCCTGCTCCTGCATCGCCTGCTGAATCATATAAGGGGCTTTTGAATATTTGTAGATGATGTCCTGCTGCCAAGGCTGGAAGGTGTTTGCCGTCTTGATGAGATAGGTCCCTCCTCCCATATACTTGCTTTTTGTTATTGCTCCGCCTGCAGTCTTCACAGCCGCTTCTACCTGTTTGGCGTTGTATTGCTGTGTGCTGAACTGAAAAATCGTGCTCATATTGTTAATTCATTTGTGTAGCTCATTTATAAAAACACATGTTAAGTCGGGGTTTTTTGGCGGTTCAGTTGAGGAGCTCAAAAGTGTTACTGAAATATTACTGGGTATGAGAGCAGTATGAGAAAGTATTACCGAAGTATTACCGAGTATGAGAACAGTGGGAAAAAGTATTACTGCTATATTACCACACCTTATGACAGTCGATATTAAAGGTAAATTTAC
>CAYPPH010000069.1:0-3640 GCA_964412565.1 uncultured Candidatus Saccharibacteria bacterium | reverse complement strand
GTTTACGCCGATTCCGACGGGGACTTCAAGGTGACCTTAACCACTTTGACGGCTGGCACCTACACTTTCGGCATTTGGGCTGAAGACAAACAGGGTAGAAAATCCATTACCTTTTCATTTACGGTTACCGTAAGTGATGGCGTAATCACAACGATTGGCGGCATTTTTATCCCCCCCACTATTGAGCTTAATAAGTTGAGATTGGCCAAAGGAGAGATTTTAGACGTTTTCGGGCAATCGCCTCCCCAGTCGGAGATAACCATCAAGGTCAACTCTGCCGAGGAGATTACTGAAATCGCCAGCAGTACCGATGAGGGAGACTGGAATTACTCCTTAGATACTTCTCCCTTGGAAGACGGCACCCATTTTATAAGAGCCAAAGCCGCCTCGGGCGACTTGATCAGCTCTTATTCCAAAACCCTTACCTTTTTTATCGGTGAAGGGGTAGCGCCGGGGGGAACCAAAAGCGCCGATATTAATAAAGATGGAAAAGTGAATATAGTGGATTTCAGTATTCTTTTGTACAATTGGGGAACTCCAAAGAATGACGATGCTGACTTAAATGGAGACGGCTGGGTCAATTTAACTGATTTTTCAATTATGATGTATCAATGGACAGGATAAGCTGCTTCGCGGAATTTCTAATTTCTAAATCCTAATTTCTAAACAAATTCCAATGACCAAAATTTTGAATTCTAAACCGATTATTGCTTTAATTGTTAGTTTTGTTTTCTTGCCTGCCACCACATTTGCGGCGGTTCTGTACTTGGAGCCGTCTGCGGGCGAATATCATCAAGGTGACGCTTTTATGGTGGATATCAGGGTTGACACCACAGAAGAATGCATTAATGCGGTGGAGGCATATTTGTCTTTTTCTCCGCAAGCACTGGAAGCCGTTGATTTCAGCCAAGGAAGCTCAATGCTGGCTGTTTGGCTCACTTCTCCCAAAATCAATCAAGAAGAAGGGACAATTTCCTTCAGCGGAGGAATTCCCGGAGGATACTGCGGCGTATTGCCCGGCGATCCCGGGAAAAGCAATTTACTTGGCAGAGTCGCATTCAGAGCCAAAAAAACAAATCAAGCTCGAGTTGCTGCGGTGAAATTCTCAGATGATTCTCAAGTTCTGCTTCACGACGGAGCTGGAACGCTGGCCGACCTTGTCTTGAGGGGAGCCGAGTTTACTATTTTGTCCGGAGTTTCAAAGGAGCCGATAAGCGAATGGCAGGCGGAGTTGGAAAAGGACGATATTTTTCCCGAATCCTTTAAGGTGGAAATAAACCGGGATCCTTCTATTTTCGATGGCCAGTACTTTATCACTTTCAACACCACCGACAAACAGACGGGAATTGATTATTACGAAGTGAAAGAGGGAAGAGGGGAGTGGCGGAGAGCCGTTTCGCCTTATTTGTTGGAAGATCAGAGTTTAAAGGGTATAATAAAAGTGAAGGCGGTGGATAAGGCGGGAAATGAAAGAATTGCAGAGTATGGCGCCAAAAAGCCGCTTCCTTATTGGATAGTTATTGTAGTGGTGATAATAGGAGGAATAATTTGGTGGATTAAAAGAAAATCAAGAATTAAAAATGAGAAGTTTTAATTTTAAATTTTGGACTGCGGTTTTCAGCTTTTCGTTTTTAGTTTTGGCTTTGGCGACCCAAGCGAGCGCTGCCACCTTGTTTTTAGCCCCCTCCATGGGTAGTTATTCGGCAGGCAACACCTTTTCGGTTTCGGTTAAGGTTAATACCGAGGGTAAAGCGATAAACACGACCGAGGCCACCCTGACTTTTGATCCCAGCAAATTAGAAGTGAAAAGTATTTCCAAGATTGGTTCCATTTTCACTCTCTGGGTGGAAGAACCCGCTTTTTCAAACAGCGACGGGATGATTTCTTTTGCCGGCGGAAAACCCAGCCCCGGCTATACCGGCTCTTCAGGAAAGCTTGTCACAGTTACTTTCAAGGGGCTCACCAGCGGGGACGCTAACGTGAACTTTTCTTCGGCTTCGGTGCTGGCAGATGACGGCCTGGGAACCAATATTTTATCCAGTCTGATTTCGGGCTCCTACACAATTACTACCAAACAAATTCAAACAACTCCGTCTCAAGAAGAATATACTCCTCCTTCCACTCCGAGAGGAACTCCGGCGGCCCCGATTATTTCTTCTGCCACTCATCCTGTAGAAGAAAAATGGTACTCAAACAGCAACCCTCAGTTTTCCTGGAACTTGCCCTCTAATGTGACGGCCGTCAGACTGCTTTATGACAAAAATCCCAATTCTTTTCCCGTGGTGACTTACGATCCGCCGATTTCAGAGAAAAAACTGGAAGACTTGGAAGACGGCACTTATTATTTCCACGCCAGGTTCAGGAATTCGTCCGGCTGGGGAGAAATTGCGCATAGAAAGTTCTTGATTGATACGGAGCCCCCCGAAACTTTTGACGTTGTCTTTGACAATGAAGGAGATCTCACCAATCCCACTCCTATTTTTAATTTTGATACCACCGACTCTCTTTCGGGCGTTCAGTACTACCAAATAGAATTCGTACATTCTGAGGGAAACGTTGTCGCTACCACTACCCCTCAAAACATCAAAGACAATCCCTATCAGCCCCTGTCTTTGTTGCCTGGAAAATATAAAGTGACGGTTACCGCTTTTGACAGGGCTAAGAATTCCACATCGGCTTCCACCAACTTTGAAATTATACCCCTCGAGGGACCGGAGATTACCAAAATACCCAGCAGGGTGAGGATGGACGAGCCCTTGGAAATCAAAGGAGAGGCGCCTGTGGGCTTGATGGTCAGGATATATATTCAGAAAACAGGCAAGGAAATAGTTTCCGAAACCGTGGAATCGGACGAGCAAGGAAGGTTTGAGCTGGTTTACGACAAAACCCTGTCTGAAGGCGATTACCTCGTTTGGGCGAGGACGGAAGACAAAAGGGGAGCCATGAGCTTGCCCACTGAAAAATATTCGGTCGAAGTGGGTTTGCCTCCCTTTTTGAAGTTTGGTAAAATAGCAATAGACTACCTTACTACTATGATTACCCTCATTATTTTAATAGTCGGCGCCGTAGCCGTTATATTCTACGCTTGGTACCGCATTTCTATTTGGCGCAAGAGAGTAAGAAAGGAAACAAAAGAAGTGGCTCAAAATGTAACCAAGGCCTTTAAAGCTTTAAGAGAAGAAGTGGCAGAGCAGATTGAGATGTTGGACGGAAAGCCGGGACTCAGCAAAAAAGAAAAACAGGTGAGGGACAAACTAAAAGAAGCCTTGGATATTTCCGAGAAATTCATCGGCAAAGAAATAGAGGACGTGGAAGACGAGCTGCAATAGGTCAAGAAAAACTCCGTTTATTTAAACCAAGACAAATGGTTATAAATTTAACCATTTTTATTTTTATGGCACAAGCAGCAAAAAGAGTTAGACCCTCCCGATCTCTTTGAAAAGCCCCATCAATTCCATCAAAAATACCACAAAGTGTTACCAATATACCCTTCACGTACACCCCCATTGACAAATTATATGAATGAGTTATCGTTAGCTTTGTACATTTACATCTTTATAAAGGGGATTAGCTTGGAGAGCTTGAGATGAAAAAAAGAAAAACAGGAGGAGAAAAGAATGAGAAAACTACTTTTTATGGC
>CAYPPH010000068.1:0-3695 GCA_964412565.1 uncultured Candidatus Saccharibacteria bacterium | reverse complement strand
GTTATTATTTCCTTTAAATGTTCATCGCTAATTTTAGCTTGTGTTAGATTTGGAAATAAAAAAGCGACCACTAATAAAGTCGCCAGTATTGCTTTAAAATAATTATCCGTGTTATTTAAATTTTTACCATTGACCATTCAGAACAACATAATCCAATAATTCTCTAGAAACATGTTCCAGTTTATAGAAATTTGATTCTCCTTTGATGAAATAATAGTAAAGACGTCCACGATCGTTTTCCTTACCAAATTCCCTACTAGCTATTATAACATCTGTATTGCCTATCTTCGTTGTCTCTACGTTCATTTTGTACAGCCATGTTATATTTCCATCTCTAGTAAATTTATCTAGTGTAGTGTTTTGGTCTTTTAACTTATAACTCTCTACGGTCATATTATCTCCGTATCCTCCAATCATACCGACAAATAAAACGCTCCCCTTTGTACATATTTTACATACATACTCCATTTCTTCGTCTCCAGCAGCCTCTATATATTCCAATCTCCATAGTTCTTCTCGATTTGAAGGAAGAATAAATTCATATTCATATCGTTTATTAATTATCCTAAATTGGTTGTTTATTCTGTTGACCTCTATCATTCTAATCTCTTCCCCATTAATTTCACGAATAAACCAATAACTACCTCTCCAATCTTTTACTATTCTATCGCCTTCGGGAAAACCCTTATTCAACTCCCTGATATCGGCTTGGTTTTGCCACCAATAAAAAAAGCCTCCTCCGACGAGACCTAAAACAACCACGAGAAAAACAATTTTTTTCATAAATTATCTTAATATTAATTTTTCCATAACTATTTTTATTTTAAGCTATCGACCCCTCTTGTCAAATAGGGGGATTGGAGAGGTTAGACCCCTCCAGCTTGCTTGTTGGAGGTCCCACCTCGAACATTTAAGGGGTTGACATAAGCTATGTCACAATTCTAAAATGGTTAAATGTGGTCAAAAGACCAAAAAGAGCGTTACTTAAAGCTAACCCTGGCCGTATATAAAGTAACAGACCTCTTTCCTGAAAGAGAGGAGTTGAGGCAGCAAATAAGAGCATCAGCTAACAAAGTATTAGCTGATTTAATTTGGTCCAACCCTCACCTTCAGGTGGAGGAAATCTGCGGAGAGATAGGCGTGCTGGAGGGATTTTTTGATCAGGCCAAAGAAAGGGAGCTGGCCGACCCCCGCAATTTCGCAGTGCTGAAAAGAGAGTACGAAAACGTCCTGAATTACGTTCAAAACAGCCGTATCAGCGAAAACCAGGCTGATTTGTTTAGCGCTGGAAAAACTGTGGAAAAGTTTCTACCCCAGCCCAAGCCAATAAAGAAGTCCAAGAACAGAAAAGAAAAGGTTTTGGAGATAATGAACAAAAAAGAAAGGGTCAAGGTGAAAGAGCTTGTAGGGGCTTTCCCCCAGGTCAGCCGCAGAACCCTGCTTAGGGATTTGGAAGAGCTTTACAGGGGCGGTGTTATTGTAAGGACCGGCAGCGGAAGGGGAGCCAGCTACAGTATTAAATTGTGACATTAATTGTGCCATAATATAGTAGGAAATGGCACAATTACCTGAAAATGTCACATTTTTTAGTCTAATTGCGACATAATGGCTAATTTAAGCAAAAACTTCGGCAAAATATACGACAAATACGTAGATAAAATCTACCGTTTTATTTACTTGAAGGTAAGCTCCCAAGAAGTTGCCCAAGATCTTACTTCAGAGGTGTTTTTAAGGGGCTGGGAGGCCTATAAAAAAGCTCAAAATCCAAAGTCCAAAATCCAAAATCCTCAGGCCTTTTTATACCAAATAGCCAGGAATTTGGTCACAGACCACTACAGGCAAAAGGGCCAGGCCCAGCTGGTATCGGTGGAAAACGCTTCGCCGATGCCCGATATCGGCTCGGATTTGGAGGAAAAAGCCATGATTAACTCGGATGTTGACCAGGTTAAGGCGGCCCTAGTCAATATCAATGACGACTACCGGGAAATCATCGTCTGGTACTATTTGGACGAGTTTACCGTGCCAGAAATCGCCAAGATCCTCAACAAGTCAGAGGAGGCGGTCAGGGTGAGCATTCACCGGGCCCTAAAAGCCCTAAAAAACGAGCTTCAGAAATAAACTTTTTACTCGTTCTCCCTACTCGCTTCGCTCGCCACACCCTAACCCCTCGTAAAAGAGTTTATTTCTTACGCTCCCATACTACTGTAACAAATTAGCCGTTTTTCCGTCATAATTATAGTATCGTATCGCATGACCGATAGAGAGCTTATCCACAACTTAAAAGAGCTCAGGAAAATCAAACCCAGAAAAGACTGGGTTGTTTTAACTAAAAGCAGAATTTTAACCCAAGAACAGCAGTCCCAGGAAGAGGTGTCTATCTTTTCCCTTTTCAGATACAGAACGGCTTTGGCCCCGGTATTGGGCGTCTTGATTGTGGTGGGGCTTTTCGGCTTTGCCCAGAAGACGGTTCCGGGCGATTTCTTTTTCTCGCTCAAAGAGATGACAGAAACGGTTCAGGTGGGATTTTCTTCCTTTGACGAAAAACCGAAAGTCAGCTTGCAGCTGGCCAACAAGAGACTGGAAGAACTGAGCCGGATAGCCGAAAGCAACCGGGTTGAAAACCTGGGACCGGCCATTGAAGAGTTCCAGGAAAGCCTAAGCGAGGCCACCAGGAACATTGCCGGCCTGGACGCCAATGTGACCAGTTCTGATCCGGTTATTTTAAAAGATTTAGTCCAAGAGACAATACGATTAGAAGAAAACAAGAAAAAGGTCGAAACTGTTCTGGGAACCAAGGTGGGAGATACAAAAGAGCTGGGCAGCGCAATAGTTGCCCTGGAAAAAAGAATGGCCGCCTACCTGATAGGCGACTTGGAAACCAGAACTTTATCGGATAAAGCCCAAGGCCTGCTGGATGAGGCCAAGGTGGATTATCAAGAAGGTAATTACCAGGAAGCCCTCTACAAGCTTTGGCAAATCCACAACGATTAAACGATTAACTTGCACTTGGGAGCTCGTTATCCTATCTTCTTTTGAATGTCGCCCCCGGGCACATTAGTAAAAAGAATTCTTTATATCCAAAAGACGATCAGGAGGGTCGATGACGAGGCAAGTAAATAACAATTAACAAAAACAAAACACACAAAAAACATGAACAATATAAGTAAAAAGATTGTAGCGACAATTACGACCATAACCTGTGCTGCTTGGATGATGGGTCCTGGCGTAGCCTCAGCTGCCTTAACTGAAGCTCAGATCCAGTCAATTTTGGACCTGCTTTCGTCTTTTGGAGCTGACAGCCAGACCATCGACAACGTTGATTCTGCCTTAAGAGGCGAGGCTGTTGAGCCTGTAACCCCCACTGGCGACATTGCTGCCTGCGAGGGCGTAAGCTTTGACAGACACTTGTCACAGGGTATGTCGGGAGATGACGTTAAATGTATGCAAGCCATACTAAACTTGTCCTCTGACACCCAGTTGGCAGATTCGGGCGTTGGTTCTCCCGGAAACGAAACAACCTACTTTGGTCCTTTGACCAAGACCGGCGTTGTTAAGTTCCAAGATAAATACCAAGAAGACATCTTGGCTCCTTGGGGATTAACCTCGGGAACCGGCTATGTTGGCGACACCACCATTGAAAAGCTGAACGAGCTAAAGACAACTGCCGAACCCGGTGAAGAGCCAGGTGAGGAACC
>CAYPPH010000067.1:0-3810 GCA_964412565.1 uncultured Candidatus Saccharibacteria bacterium | reverse complement strand
TGAAAAGTCAGGGATTTCTTTTGCTGCTGCCTTTCCGTGACCATCATAACAAGGCAGATACCCGAAGTTTCGGTAAAGAGTGGCTTGTGGTTTTTAATCAATTCTTTCAGCTCTTTTTCATCTTCCACCCGGCTTAGCTGTTTCAGGAAAGTATTGCTCTTGGTTAAAGTGGCAAAAGCGTCCTTGGTCAAAACCAGGACCTTGTCACTGGGAGCCAGTTTTCCCGAAGCTATATTGCTAAAAACCTTAAAGGGATATGTTTGGTCCGCCTGCATTTCCAGGTTTTCTCCGATATCTAAGAATTCGTTTCCTCGGATAAGCAGCATTTTCATTTCTCCCACTTTGGCAAAATTTAAAACATAATTGTTGTAATTCAAAACGGCAAAGCTCAAATTTCCCAGCCAGCCTACGTTGCCTTTTTTGGTCTGCTCGTCCAAGTATTGGTTGGCCTTCTTCAGGGCTTCTTTGAGGTTGGCTTCCGGCGTTTTTTTTAGTTCCGAGTTGTAGTATTCGTTTTTAATAGTGTTGGAAAGATCGGTCAGAAATCGCGGATTTCCTAAGAGAGGCCTTTTCAGTTCTCCTGCCATATACAAACTGCCCAGCCTTTTTTCATAGAGGTTTTCCGGGTCGTAAATAAAGGTATCCAAAACTCGTTCCTTATCGGCCTTGGGATTGAAATATAGTTCAAAAATTTGCATGCGAACTTAGTGAGCTCCGCTCACAATCTTCTTACGTATTCTCCTTTTTCCGTGTTTATTTCAATAACATCGCCCGTTTCCACAAAAAGGGGAACCTGGATCTGAGCGCCGGTTTCCAGCACAGCGGTTTTTGTTCCTCCTTGGGCCCTGTCACCCTTAATGCCGGGAGAGGCCTCTTTAATTTTCATTTGCACCTTAATAGGCAGAGATATGTTTATAATCTTTCCTTCAAAAGTGACGGCTTCCACCACTTGGTTTTGTTTTAAGAATTTGGCAGTTTGACCTATTTGCTCTTCCGACAAATCGAATCTTTCACTTGGATTTCCTTCTTCGCAGAAAAAGTATCTTCCGCGATGGGAATAGAGAAACTTTGCCTTAAATTTTTTCAGTTCCGCTTCTTCGAAAGCGTCTCCCTGCTGGAAGTTTCTCTCAAAGACGCTGCCGGTTATAAGGTTTCTGATTTTGGTTTGCATGACGGGCCTCCTTTGGGCCTTTTTCATTTGGCCCGACTCTAAAACTTCGTAAGGTTCTCCCTCGAGTATGAACTGGACGCCTTTTTTTAAGTCAGTGTAGCTCAGCATCGTATCCTTTTTCTTATTAATTGATTTGACTCTAAAAAGTCGGGGTTGCCCCGCAGGAAATCCTCAAAGCTCATTGGCTTTTTGCCTTCGGGCTGCACTTTTTCTATCACCAATTTGTCTTTATCCAGCCAAGCTTTGATTATCTTCAGCCGCCTCTTTTCTTTTTGTTTTTCGGCTTTTTTCAGATCTTTGATTTTAACCATTTCTTTTTCCCAGAAAGTGTAAGTTCCCGGCCAGGGATCAAAAGCCCGTATTTGCCTCTCTATTTTTTTAGCCGATTTTTTCCAATCAATCAAGCCGTCCTCTTTTCTGATGATCTTAGTGTAGCTGGCTCTTTTTTCGTCCTGCCGTCTCAGCTGGATGTTTCCCGCCAGCCAATCGGGAATTGTATCTATCAGCAATTTAGCTCCCAATTGCCCCAATCTTTTGTGCAGCTGGGAACTCGTTTCATTGGGTCCGATGACGGTTTTTTTCTGGGCCACTATGGGGCCGTGGTCCATTTTGGTATCCATCAACATTACGGTGACACCGGTTTCCTTTTCTCCTTTTAAAATGGCATACTGGATGGGAGATGGTCCGCGGTATTTTGGCAGAAGAGAGGGATGAACGCAGAGGGCTCCTCGGCCGGGAATATCCAAGATTTCTTGAGGAAGAATTTTACCGTAGGCCGCTACGATAATCAAATCGGGTTCGTAATTTGTTATTAGTGATTTGGAATTTGCCAAAATTTCAGGTTGCAGTATTGGAATGTTGTACCGCTGAGCCAAAACCTTGACCGGCGGGGGAGTGAGAACTTGTTTTCTGCCGGACGGCTTGTCGGGAGAGGCAATCACCAGTTTCGGTTGATAGTTTTTTTTCAGGAGCCCTTCCAATATCAGGGCTCCGAATTCCGGGGTTCCCATAAAGACGATTTTGGGCTTCAGATTCTTCATTTCTTTGTTCTCCATTCAATATCATCTTCTTTGCCGGCAAATTCCAGCCAGCGTCCGTCTTCGTCAACCACGTACCATTTTTTCATTGTTTCCGACCAAACCATAGGATTGTCTTGGTAGTAAGGCTTTTTTATTATTTCTCTTGGCTTCAATCTGCCCAACTCCAGCCATTTCTTAAAGACAGTTTCAATGGCGTAATCCAAGCTTCTGGACTTGGCCCACTCGGCCACAATGTTGATGGCCTCTTTGGCTTTTTGGACCGAGCCCGCCAAATCTAACAATTGTTTAGCCGGCCTGGTGAAACGGGAATATATGATTTTCTTTTTCTTGGCGTCTTTCTTGACTTGCTCCAAGGAGTAGCCCTTGGTGTAAAAGTAATGGTTGACGATTTCTTGAATCGCCGTTTCTTGCTCCTCTTTTTTCTTGCTCTTTTTGATTTTCTTTTTGCTTTTTTCCATTTCTATATTCTAAGACTAATTTCAGATTTCCGCCACATTGCCTAAATGCACATTCTTCAGGCCCTTTTGTTCGGCTATCTCTCTGGCTTTCTTAAGGGTGGCCAAAGGAGTGTCTGGAATGTCTTGCAGCCGCCAGGAAATGGCTCCGGAAAACCTGCTCAAATGCCAGGGCGTTTCCGACCCCAGTTCTTCTTTGATGAAATCCGCCATCTTTTTTAGATTTTCCTCTTTATCGTTTAGAGTGGGGATGACCAAAGTGGTGACTTCCAGCCAGATATTCTTTTCTTTCAATCTCTTTAGAGTTTCCAGAACGGGCTGGAGCCGTCCTCCACAGTATTTAAGGTAAAAGTCATTATCAAAACTTTTCAAGTCAATATTGGCGGCATCCAGATAGGGGACAATCATTTCGAACAGCTCTTTTGACCAAAAGCCATTGCTAACCCAGGCGTTTTTCAATCCTTCTTTTCTGGCTAGCTTCATGGTGTCCAGGGCGTATTCGGAAAAAATGGCAGGTTCCGTATAGGTGTAAGAGACGCTGGGAGTTTTTTCTTTGAGAGCGAGTTTGACTATTTCTTCTGGAGAGAGCTCTTCTCCTTCTATCCTTTGCGTCATCTGCGGAAGCTGGGATATGTTCCAATTTTGGCAATTTGCGCATCTGAAGTTGCAGCCGACGGTGGCTACAGAAAAGGAATAGGTGTTGGGCAAAAAATGATAAAAAGGCTTTTTCTCAATTGGGTCAACGTGGCAGGCGATGGCTTTGCCATAGTTTAAGGCATAGAGCCTGCCTCCCTGATTTTCACGGACAGCGCATATTCCTCTTTTGCCTTTCTCAATTTGGCAGTAATGGGCGCAGTTCTGACATTGCACCGTTCCATCTTTAAATCTTTTTTGGAGGTAAGCTTCCTTCATTATTCTTTAATTTTAGTTTAATTTTTGTTAATATTCAAATATGAGACGCCGCATATTTTTAGCGGTTAATCTGCCAGATGACATTAGAAAGAGGTTGGCAGGGTACCAGAGAAAATGGCCGGAATTGCCGGCCAGATGGACCAAACCAGAGAATCTCCACATTACTTTGGAGTTTTTGGGGTACGTTTCCGATGAAGAACTGGGAGAAATATGCAAGGCGACAGAACAAGTG
>CAYPPH010000066.1:2860-3816 GCA_964412565.1 uncultured Candidatus Saccharibacteria bacterium | reverse complement strand
TTAAGTTTCTAATAAGCAGTCGCCCGTCACACCAGGAAAGCTGGCAATACCCGAAATTCCTCTTTTGAGGACCTAAGGTAAGGTCAGTGATAAGGGTGAAGTCGTAACAAGGCACGCGTAGCGGAAGCTGTGCGTGGATCATATAATTTTACACAATTTTTATTGTGTAGCGTTGACTGGAATTGAAGAGTGCAGATATCTCTCTTTAATTCCAAGGTTTTGATCGAGGAGCCTTACAAGTCTCGATTGGGTCGGAGCAACTCTAAGGAACTAAAATAAAATCCCTCTTTACAGGGTTTTTATTTTTGGGTAGAATAGTATTTAGTATGGCAATTCCGAGTAAGGTTTTAAAGTTTTTAGAAAACACCAAAGCAAAATACGAGCTTATTGAGCATCGTACTGTTTTTACGGCCTATGACAAGGCGTCTACTTTAAAGATGCCCCAGAAAACAGTCGGCAAAACTTTGGTTATGAAAGTAAACGGGAATCTGGCTTTGGTTACAATTCCTGCCAACCGCAATTTAGACAAGCAAAAACTGAAAAAAGCGGCTAAGGCCCTGTCTGCGCAGGCAGGCAATAAAATAGATTTTGCCACGGAAAGACTTATCAGGAATAGATTTAAAGGAGTCAAAGTGGGCGCCATACCCCCTTTCGGGATAATTTGGAAAGTTCCTACCTTTGTCGATAATTCATTACTGAAACTGCCCAAAGTTGTGGTCAACTCCGGGGATTACAGCCGTTCCCTCAGGATCAGCTCCTCAAGCATCAAGAAATTAGTTCCCGATTTAATCAAGGGAAGTTTCGGCAAAGTAAAATAACCTGCGCGTGTAGTTCAGTGGTTAGAACGCTGTCCTGATAAGACAGAGGTCGAAGGTTCGATTCCTTCCACGCGCACATAGAAATTTTATGCATTGAAGATGCATATAAATTTCTATTTGTGAGTTGGAGTGGAGAGA
>CAYPPH010000066.1:0-2850 GCA_964412565.1 uncultured Candidatus Saccharibacteria bacterium | reverse complement strand
ACTGATAATTTGGAGGTCCGTGGTTCGAGTCCACGTGCGCGCACCGTTGACAAACCAATAAAAAGGAGTATAATTGATACATAGAAAAGCCAAACTACCTGTTTTCTCAGAGGAAAGGGAATCAGGTGTGTTGCAAAGGTCGCAATACAAAGAATTAACCATTTAGACAGAGATTCTATGGCTGAGAAAAAGTCTCACGACATTGAATTTCTCGAGTACGTTGTAAAGTCTTTGGTTGACCATCCTGACGACGTTAAAGTTGAGAGGAAGGTTGACGAAATGGGTGTTCTGCTTTCTTTGAAAGTCCACCCCGAAGACATGGGTCAGATTGTCGGCCGACAAGGCTCAACTGCCCGCGCCCTCAGAACCCTGGTTAGAATCATCGGTCTTAAGAACCACGCCAGAATCAACCTTAAGATCGAAGAGCCGGAAGGGGGCAGAGGTCCTCGAGAAAAGAAATCTGCCGGAAGCGCAGATTTGGAAGAGTTGAAACTCTAAAACGAATATCCTTGACCCTGTTAAATAAAACCTTGTGGGTTTTGCGCTCCCAGCGCATTTAACAGGGTTGACGTTTAACGAAAACTGTGCTATACATATATAGCGCAGTTTTTGTTTGTTCTTTATTAATTATATTGGAAAGGAGATAAGGAGGGTTGAAATTGAATCCGTTCAAGTCAGAAAAAAAAGCGTCATCGCAAGAAGGCCAGGTCATGACCTTTATCGATTATCGTAATTTGGTTGAAGAATTGAAGAGCATTGGTAAGAATTTTCCCGATGAAGCCCTTAAAGAAATTGGCCGAAAATACGGCAATGCCATAATGCCGCGCGTCTACATATCCCACATTGTCTCTCCCGAAGAAATCAGAAGACTGGGCCATGCGGGATATTTCATCATTGTTTGCCCCCCCGTTAAATTGAATGGACCGGACACTGTTGATACAAGAATCCACGAGGAATGCCAGTTATTCGCTGAAAATCCCAATATTACTACCTTTGTTTTGGTTACCAACGACAAAGGGGACTTCAGAAGAACAGAAGATCTTCTGAAAAACCGCCACAGAAACGTAGTAAGATTTGAAGTAGATGATGTTGACTGCGTTCTGAAGTCGACCGAAGGCGAGACAGTTTTCTTGTCTGATTCTCAGAAAGAAAAGTGGTACGAGGAAAGGAACGACTTCAATGAGGTAATAGAGCGATTGGCCAAAGGGGACAAAGAGTCGGTTGACGGCAACAAAATTCGGTTCATCAAAGCGATTATTGAGGCGCTCCAAAAAGTCCTTGATATTGACGAAATGTATCCGCCCCACGCCAAGAGCTTCAAGCAGCTACGCATCTTTATCTGGAATCTCATTCATACTCATCGTGCGATAAAGGGGTTCACCTCTAATGATTGTCACAAGGTTCTTGACGCTCTGTTGAATCATAGTGATGTTCTTTTGCAGTATTCTCAGGATAGGATTCCCAGAAGGTATTACGTGTATAACCCAAAACACACCCTTCCCATTTATTGAATAACAAGGCCGGGATTTAAACATTCCTGGCCTTTAATTTTTGCTTCGAAAATGCTAATCTTTAAAAATATGATATCTTTTGACATACTTACAATTTTTCCCGAGATATTCGACTCCTATTTTAAAGAGTCGCTCATTAAACGCGCCCTGAAAAAGCGCCAGCTTTTGATTAAAGTCCATAATTTGAGGAAATGGGCCAAAGACCGGCACAAGACGGTTGATGACAGGCCTTTTGGCGGAGGTCTGGGCATGGTGATGAAAGTCGGTCCCGTTTACAGAGCGGTTAAGTCGCTAAAGAAAAAGAAAACCAAAGTTATTCTGTTTACTCCCCGCGGCAAAAAATTCAACCAGAAAATGGCTACAAAATGGAGCAAACTGGACCATCTGATTTTAATTTGCGGCCGCTACGAGGGAGTGGACGAGAGAGTGCACAAGCACATTGCCGACGAAGAGATTTCCATAGGTGATTATGTGCTGATGGGCGGAGAACTGCCCGCTATGGTGGTGATAGAAACTATAGCTCGGTTGGTGCCCGGAGTCATTGGCAAACCCCAACTGCTTAAAGAAAGAATTACCAAGGGAAAGGGTTTTATAGAATATCCCCGGTATACCAGGCCGGAAGTGTTCGAGCTGAAGAAGGGAACGAAGTGGAGGGTGCCCAAAGTTTTGGTTTCCGGGGATCATAAAAAGATTGAGGAATGGAGGAAAAAACGGGGCAGGGTAATTGAAAAATAAGGGGAATTGTGTTAAAATCAAGAACAGAATTTGGGTGGTTCGCATAGCGGCTATTGCACCACGCTGTAAACGTGGCGTCCTCTGGACTTCGGGGGTTCGAGTCCCTCACCACCCACAACAAACTTTTGAATACCTTCAGGTATACAAAATTTGTTTAGGTAGGTGGTGGAGAGAACCGGTTCCCCTTAGGCCTTCGGGCAACTCTTCGAGTCCCTCACCACCCACACTGCCGATGTAGCTCAGTGGCAGAGCAACTCCATGGTAAGGAGTAGGTCGTCGGTTCAAATCCGACCATCGGCTCATGGCAAAAAGAAAAGCTTTCGCAAAATTTCAGTGTCAGGAGTGCAAGAGAATAAACTATTATCCTCATAAGTCCAAGAAAGCCGAGGATAAGTTGGCTTTGAAGAAATTCTGCAAATTCTGCAAAAAGCACACTCCCCACAAAGAAACCAAAAAGTAGGTCTTGACGGGTTATTGTAAAAAACCAACTGAAAAAGCTGTTTTTTTATTATTGTTAGTTAAAAACTCTTTTTGAAAGAGTTTTTTTATTTACAGTCAGATATATTATTGTTGGTTTGGATGTTGTGGTATATTATTATAATAG
>CAYPPH010000065.1:0-3920 GCA_964412565.1 uncultured Candidatus Saccharibacteria bacterium | reverse complement strand
CAAAAGAGTTTTAAATAAAACCGTCTTTCCTGCTCCATTCGGTCCTAAAACAACCAGAATTTTATTCTCCTCAACTTCAAAACTTAATCCTTCAATGATCTTTTCATTGTCTAACTTTACATTCAAATCTTTCACTTTTAAAATAGATTCGGGCATAAGTTTACCTTATTAGAAATTCGGCTTATTCGGCCTATTCAGTAATCAGCCTCTTCCTTCCTTAAACCTTCTTTTTCTTCTTTCTTTATTTATCCTATATTTCATAAATTAAAATCTAATAACCGACCTTTTGAATAAGCTTCAACTAATTTTCTGGAATAAGGGATTTCTTTTTCAATTTTTATTTTGTATTTCTTGGCAATTTTTCGAATATTTTTTTTGTCTCCCAAATCGGCCTGATTCAAAATTATCTTTGCCGGCACTTTCAGTTTTTTGCATAAATCTAAAATCAAATCCAGGTCGGCAGCTCCCATCGGCGTGGATTCTGAAACCGCATATGCCAAATCGCAATCAGAAAGAGCCGAAATTACCGGACAATGGATGCCGGCTGCCGTATCCAGTAAAATAAAATCTGCTTTTATTTTCTTGGCGAAATCTAGAACAAATTTCTTAACCTCGGCTACCACCGGGCCCGTTTCTTCCAATCCTGCTTTGGCTAGTCCGGTAATTAAATAAAAATTCTGGATTTTATTAAAGTATACCTTTCCGGTTTCTTCTTTCCGAGGTTTAATCGCCCCGAAAGGACAAACTGTCCAACAAGCTCCGCAACCCGAGCACAGTTCTCTAAGGAAAACCGGATATTGACCCGGAGCCTGGAAAATAGCATTTGACCGGCAAGCCTTGGCACACAAACCGCATTTAGTGCACTTTTTCTTAATTAAACCAGGGAATTCGGCGTAAACCTTCCTCTTTAATTCGCCTAATTTCTCACCTATCAGTAAATAATCGTTAGGGCACTCCACGTCACAATCTGCCAGAACAACCTTTTTACCCTGCCTGGCAAGTTTATTGGCAAACAAAATAGCAACTGTTGATTTTCCCGTGCCGCCCTTGCCGCCGGTAATGGCTACAGTTTTCATCGGATTTAAAATCTTGCAAGTTATTTAATCGCTACTTTTCTCTGGTTGGTTCTCCTAAGAGTTTAAGTTTACCTTTGGAAAAATTTTCCAAAAGATTTTTTACATTGCCGTCTATACCCTGATAGACGTCTACTACATTATCTCTTAGGGTATGCAGAGAAATCGGTCCCATTTCCTTGGTAACAATTGAGTCGATTTTTTCTTCCAATACAAATTTTGAAGCTTCCAAACCCGCTCTTACTTCCTTTTTAAAAAAGGGGTTTTCCTTGAAATAAAAATTCTTGACTTCCCCTTTCCTTAATTCAACAAACATAAATTTTTCCGCTCTGCCAAAGTGTTCTGAAATCTCGGAATCCAAACCTCGCTCTTCTTTTACCGGAATGCACAATTTATGGCTCTCGGTGACCGCAGGGGCTATGCCCACCATAAAAGAATCCACCGATTCCACCTTTCTTTTTATCTCTCTTTCAATATTGTCTGAAATTTCCCTAGCCTGATTAATATTCACGCTTTTCCCCAATTTTATCTGGACTTCTCCAAAAATGAAGGGGCCGGACTTTCTCAGTTTCAGATTTTCAAATCCTCTCACTCCGGAAATGCCTTCTAAAACTTTTTTAATCTTTTTCTCTATTTCCTTGCTGGGAGAAACGTCCATCAGGGCAGAAATAGAATCTTTGGCGGATTCAACCCCTATCTTAAAAATAAGAAGGGAGATGATGATTCCCATTGCTCCTTCTAAATACATGACTCCAAACCACCTCGCAAACAGACCGATTAAAACAATTCCGGAAGAAAACAAATGCATCCTGGATTCTTTACCGTCCGCCGTTAAGCTTTGAGAGTTTATTTTCTTTCCCACTTTCATTTCATAGCTTCCCACGGAAAACATCACCACGGCATCCAGCACCGCCACCCCGATTGCTATCAAGGGAATATTCAATTCTCCTATGACAAAAATTTTTCCAACCGCTTCTTTAATGATTTCGAATCCGGCAAACAAAATCAATCCGGCAATAATCAAGGCGGTAATATTTTCTGCTTTATAGAATCCGTAAGGAAATTTTTCAGTTGGCTCTTTTTGGGCAATTTTCAAACCAAACCAGGCAAAAAAGGTAGAAAAAGAATCGGCAGCGCTGTGAATCGCGTCTGCCAGCAAAACAATGCTACCGGAAGCAAAACCAACTACTGCTTTAGCAACAGCAAATAATATAGTAGTCAAACCTGCTATCAATGCCGCTCTTTGACCTTTTCTAAAGATATCTGTCATTTTATTATCTGCCCATTCTTCTTCGTCCTCGTCCTCTTCCCTTTCCCCATCCGGGACCGGGCCCAAAACCTCCTCCCCTTCCTCCTCCCGAAGGCCCAAAACCAAAATGCCCGGGAGCAGTAGGCATTTCCATTTCTTTTAGCTCGCCTTCATTATACTTATCTATAACCTCCCTTACGGTTAAATTCGTAACCCCGGAATAAATTTTAATCCCTGACATTTGCAAAACTGAAAAAGAGCTGGGCCCAAAATTCCCACAAATTACAGCTTCAGTTCCCTCTGAAACGACAATCTGAGAAGCTGCCACTCCAGCCCCTCGAGCGGCCTGAACAGCTGAATTTAAAACGGCTTTAAATTTTTTGTTTTCCGAATCCACAATCAAAAAATAACCACAGCGGCCAAAAATCGGCGAGATCTGAGAATCTAAATCTGGACCAGTAGCGCAAACGCAAATTCTCATAATGGAATTTACCTCTTTTTATTTATTGGGGAATGAATGCTGTTTGCGGTAATTGCCCCTTGAGAAATAGCGGTAGCAATTTGGGCTGATTATATTCATTTAAATATATAATCGTAATTATTTCTTGTCAATTCTTCAAATTTTTACTATCCTTATCGCCCTACCTTCAATCAGAGCCCGGCTAACCTTTTTGTGAGCTGAAGATAAAATCCTCTGGAAAGTGCTCTGGGAAGTGTTCATTATCTTAGCGCATTCTATCTGATCCAAATCCTTGACGTCCTTCAACCTTAAAGCTTCTGCCTCTTCATGAGTCAGTTCTTCTATCTCCAGAAACCTCATGGGTATTCCCTGAGGTTTAAAATAAGTGGCGGCTGGCCTAAAGCCAATCCGCCGCCCAAGCCTTGGCCTAACCATATTGGATTGGTAGGTTATTACTTTTTGTTGGTCTTTAGTCGGTCGATCTCCTGCCTGATTTCTTTCAGCTCAGCTTCCAGGTTCTTGGCTTCATCCTCCAGTATACCCCTTTCTTCTTTTGGGGTAACCTGGGGTTGTCCCCAGAACCTGCCAAACCAGCCTCGTCCCCAGCCTCGACCTCGGCGCCAGCCCATTCCGGCTCCGCAGGGACCTCTGCCCCAGCCGGCTCCGGGACCGCCGCCCCACATTGGACCTCTTCCGTCAAATCCTGGCATAGTTTAATTTGGCTTAATTATTATCTCTATTTTGAGTATATACCCAAAATAAAACCTTGTCAACCCCCTTATTCTCCTTCAACTTCCGGAGGACCCATCTCTCCTTCTGGCGGTGTCATCTCGCCTTTTGGGGGCACCTGTCCTCCCTCGGGCGGTTTTTGAGGCACCATTTCTTCCTTTGAAGGCATTTCGCCTTCGGGAGGCGGCCCCATCTCACCTTCCGGAGGCATCATTTCTCCCTCGGGAGGCGGTCCCATCTCGCTTTCGGGAGGTATTGGCTGCTCTCCGGGAGCGGTACCCGGGGCATAACCTCCCTGTTGCTGTTGTTCCAGCTGCTGTTGTTTTGCGTAATACTGCTCAAAACAAGTCCTAACCGCCTCTCCCGCGTCGGGACCCGAAGGGGCAATTCCAGACTTCAGATCTTCCAC
>CAYPPH010000064.1:0-3990 GCA_964412565.1 uncultured Candidatus Saccharibacteria bacterium | reverse complement strand
TGCAAAATTATCTTGAAGACCAGTTGATCGGTGAAACCCTGGCCCAGGAGCTGGCGCCTTACAACATAAGAGTTAATGCGGTTGCTCCCGGGATGATAGAGACTCCCATGATAGATCCCTTGACCTCAGACCCAAAACAAAAAGAAGCCGTTCTGGGAAGAGTCCCCCTAAAGAGAGCGGGTGAATCCCAGGAAGTTTCCAATTTGGTTCTGTTCCTGGCTTCAGATAAATCTTCCTACATGACAGGATCCACTGTTGTGATTGACGGGGGCTGGCTGGCCACTTAAGAATGGATCCGCTAAGGAAAATAAAAGAAGAGGTTTTGGGTTGCCAAAAGTGCTCTCTTTATAAAGAAAGGGAGAAAAATAAATTTTTCCCGGTTATCGGCGAGGGCAACCATCAAGCCGAGATTATGTTTGTCGGGGAGGCGCCCGGCCTTAACGAGGCCAAGACGGGGCGTCCGTTTTGCGGGGCGGCTGGAAAGATTTTGGACGAACTCCTGGAATCCGTTGGGCTTAACAGGAAAGAGGTTTATATAACCAACATCTTGAAAGACAGGCCGCCTCAAAACAGAGATCCAAAACCCGAGGAGGTGTTAGCCTGCACTCCTTACTTGGACAGACAAATAGAGGTAATTAATCCCAAAGTGATTTGCGCTTTGGGCAATTTTTCAACTAGATATATTTTTAAAAAATACGGCCTGGAGAAAGAAATCCAAGGCATAAGCAAGATTCGAGGTCAGGTATTTGAATCAAAAAGCCTCTTTTCCGAGATCAAGATAATTCCCCTCTATCATCCGGCTGTCGCCACCTACAACGCCAATATGAAGGAGGTTTTAAAAAAAGACTTCAATGCTCTAAAAAATGTCGTTAAAGGAATATAAAAGAAGGAGGAAATTTAGCAAGACGCCCGAGCCTCCCGGGAAAAAGGCCAAAACTTCCCTAAACAGATTTGTGGTTCAAGAACACTGGGCCAGCCACCACCATTTTGATTTCAGGCTGGAAATGGAGGGGGTTTTGAAATCCTGGGCTGTACCCAAAGGTCTGCCTAAGAAAAAAGGAATAAAGAGACTGGCTGTTCAGACCGAAGACCACCCCGTGGGCTATATTAATTTTGAAGGGAAGATTTCCGAAGGACAATATGGAGCTGGCAAGGTAAGAATATATGATAAAGGAAAATACGAATTGAAAGAGAAAAAGAAAGGAGAAATTGTTTTTAATTTGAAGGGTAAAAAATTCAAAGGAAGATACAATCTGATTAAAATGAAGCGCAGGAAGAATCAGTGGCTCATTTTCAAAAGCTGAATTGCGTTGACAAGTTCTCGAAAAAGAGCTAATTTACACTTAGTTTCTTTAAAAGGAGGTAGAAGCCCATGAAAAAGAGAAGTCCTCCCGGCATCAAAATGCCGTGTTAACGAATTTGCCGGGGAGGAAATGATTTGTCAAACAACTCTAAAGAACTGTTCCGTTGCCGTGATTGCCGCGAAGAATTTAAGATTCCTCAGAACCCGAGCAAATTAAAACTTGAAATGTACCGGGTGAAGCACTGCCCCAGCTGCGGCAACCAACCACACCAGGGATTCTGTTCTGACTGCCATGCCAAGGTCAACGAAGTCGGCTATCAGGATTTTAACTGGTGTCCCTATTGCGGTGGGATTACCGACCACCTTATGACTCAACCTGCCTAAGCCCCCAAGGCGTCTCATTTGAGACGCCTTTTCATTCACTTGACCCCGTTAGACGTCCTGGTCAGAAAAAATTAAACTAATTTTTTCTGCTTATAGTTGCCGTGGTTTATTAAACTTAGAGCCATATCCTTGTTTAATGATGCCGCTAATAATAAACGCACTTCTAACGGGGTTGACTGGATTTTACGCTTAATTTAAGCTAAAATAAGATTGTGGAAAAGTTAACCCTGTTAAATACTGTTCCACAGTAATTTTGCAAGGTAAAATTATTTAACAGGGTAAAGGTCGGATGAATTCGTTAATTAAATATTTCTTACTATGCAAGGATACTGCGTTAAATGCAAAAAGAAGCAAGAAATGGATGACGCCAAAGAAGTGACGATGAAAGGAAAAGGGGGTGTGAAAAGAAAAGCAATGACTGGCAAATGTCCGAAATGCGGAACCAAAATGTTCCGAATTATGGGCAAGGCCTAAATCAAAAGATTTCCAGTTTAATTACAAAGTAATTACAACGAGCAAAGCGAGTGAATTGTAATCTTTACATGATTTCTGAAAGATCGCTCCCGGAGGAGCGATCTTTTGGTACAATGGAGAAATGAGGCTTATCCTGTCAATTCTTTTATTTTTGAATATACTGGCTTGGGCCACGGTTTACGATTTAAGTGGATCAGATTTGGAAGTAGTTTTTCTTGACGTCGGCCAGGGCGACGCCATATTTATTGAGACGCCTCAGAACCATCAGATTCTCATTGATGGGGGGCCGGGCTCAGCCGTTCTTAGGGAACTGGGAGAGGAGATGCCCTTTTGGGACCGAACAATAGATCTGGTGATTCTAACCCATCCCGAGCACGACCATATGTCGGGACTGATTGAAGTTATGAAAAGATACAAGGTTAAAAATATCTTGTGGACCGGCGTTTTGCTGGATACCGCCGAATACAAAGAATGGCAAAAGTTGATACAAGAGGAAAAAGCCAACATATATATAGCTAGGGCCGGACAACGAATTGAGGGAGGTTCAACCTCTATCAATATCTTGCATCCTCTTGAAAATATAGCTGGTAAGGAGACGGGTAACACCAACAATACCTCCGTAATCACCAGGTTGGTTTTTAGGGAGAACAGTTTCTTATTTATGGGAGATGCCTACCAATCGGTTGAGAGGGATCTGTTGGGAAATGGGGCAGAGGTTGATTCCGATGTTTTGAAGGTGGGGCACCACGGCAGTAAAACTTCCTCGGCTCCGGAATTTATTGAGGCCGTTTCTCCGTCGGTGGCCGTGATTCAGTGCGGTGAAGACAATCCTTACGGTCACCCCCACTCTGTGACACTGGAAAATCTGGCAGGTATTGAAATATTGAGGACGGATCTGCAAGGAAGCGCGAAAATTATAAGCGACGGAGTGGATTATGTTGTCAAAAATTGACAAAGATGGTATAAGAATAATATATGAGCATAGACCCAAAAGAAGAAAAAACTCTTTTAATAATTAAACCCGATGGCGTCAAGCGCGGCTTAATCGGAGAGATTGTGGAAAGAATAGAGAAAAGAGGGCTGAAAATCATCGCTCTTCAGCTGGTACAGGCCTCAAAGGAGCAGGTAGACGGTCACTATCCCAAAGACCCTGCTTGGATAAAAAGATTGGGCGAGAAATCCCTGAAGACCTACAAAGAGCACGGTATGGATGCCAAAAATGAATTGGGGACAGATGATCCTGCAAAAATCGGGCAAATGGTTCGAGGTTGGCTGATAGATTTCCTAACTTCAGGCCCCATCGTTAAAATGGTTATCAAGGGAATCAGGGCGGTAGATATGGTCAGGAAGATAGCCGGTCCCACTATGCCTACCGGAGCTGAGATGGGAACCATCAGGGGGGATTTTTCCGTTGATGATGCGGCTGCAGCCAACCGGGGAAAAAGAGCCGTTCACAATATAGTTCATGCTTCCGAAACTCCACAAGAAGCTGAACACGAAATTCAATTTTGGTTTGCCCCGGAAGAAATACATGATTATAAAAGGGCAGAAGAGGATATAATGTTTTAAAGAAACATAGTTCTGATTGTTCTTGACTGATATTCTTGCTATAATGAAATAACCCTCGCCAGTTCTTTCTAGTAGATTCTGGGACAAACTTTTCTTCAGAGAGCCCTAAATTTTGTGGTGTTACTGGTTCGTCCGGAATGCCGCAGTGCGGGCACTCACTTAAAATATTTTCCGGAAGAATTCTCTAGAAGGATGCGGGGGATCAAAAAACCGACCAGATGGTCGGCTTTTTGAATACATTCGGGGCGCTGGGAATCGAA
>CAYPPH010000063.1:0-4017 GCA_964412565.1 uncultured Candidatus Saccharibacteria bacterium | reverse complement strand
GGCCGACTTTATCGACCAGCTGGCTTCGGGCGTCTACAGCTTTCTTCCTTTGGGTTGGCGGGTTCATAAGAAAATAGAGGAGATTATCCGCCAGGAAATGATTCTCTTGGGCGGGCAGGAAGTTTCCTTGCCGGCTTTAATCCCCAAGAAGCTGTGGTTGGAAACGGGCAGATGGGAGACGATAGATCCACCCCTGTTTAAAATCAAAGACAGGCACGGATCGGAATTGGCTTTAGGTCCTACTCACGAGGAGGTTGTCACCGACTTGGCCCGTCAGCGCATTAACTCCTATCGCGACCTCCCTCTTTACTTATTCCAAATTCAAAATAAATTCAGGAACGAAATGAGGGCTACGGGGGGCCTTTTGCGCGTCAGGGAGTTTGCTATGAAAGACCTTTACAGTTTCCACGCCAGCAAAGAGGATGCCGTCAATTTTTACGAGAAAATCAAAAAAGCCTATTTCCGCATTTTTAAGCGCTGCGGATTGAAACCTGTCTGCGTGGAGGCGGATCCCGGCACCATTGGGGGCGAATTGTCCCACGAGTTTATGGTGTTGTCCGATGCCGGAGAAGACAAGGTTTTGATTTGTCAAAAGTGCAAATGCGCGGGAAACGTTGAGAAATTCGGAAGCGTGAAGTCCTGTCCCAAATGCAAATCATCTCTAAAGCAATTTTCCTCCATTGAGTCAGCCCACGCCTTCTATTTGGGAACCAAATACAGCCGGGCCATGTCGGCGAACTTTACCGACAAAGACGGTAAAGCCAAACCGCTGATTATGGGGTGCTACGGCATCGGCTTAGGAAGGTTAATGGCTACGGCAGTGGAGGTAAACCATGACAAAAAAGGCATTATTTGGCCGAAAGAAATAGCTCCTTTCCCGGCTCACTTGATTCCCATTAATGATTCTTCCAAAGTCAGAAAGGCGGCTGACGGGCTCTACCGGGATTTGAAAAAGCATGGAATTGAAGTATTGTACGATGATAGGCGGGATAAAACGGCGGGAGAAAAGTTTGCCGAAGCTGATTTAATTGGAATTCCTTGGCGAGTTGTGGTTAGCGAAGGGACTTTGAGAAAAAACTCTGCGGAGGTAAAAGCAAGAAACAAAAAAGAATTGAGAATTGTAAAATTAAAAAATTTATTGAAAATTGAAAATTGGTAATTGAAAATTATATTTTATGTTCAATAATCTTTTTTCATATTTTTCAGAAGATATTGCCATTGATCTGGGCACGGCCAACTCTTTAGTCTATGTCAGGGGCAAGGGGATTGTTTTATCAGAACCTTCGGTGGTGGCCGTTAATCAAAAGACGGGCCAGATTCTGGCTATCGGAGACGAAGCCAGGAAAATGGTAGGCAGGACTCCCGCCCACATTATAGCCACTCGTCCTTTGGTTAAAGGAGTGATTTCCGATTTTGAAGTGACAGAGCAGATGCTGAGGTATTTCATTGAAAAAGTTCACCGCCGCAGATTTCTGCTGGCTCCCAGACCCCGGGTGATTGTGGGAATTCCCTGCGGCGTTACGGAAGTTGAAAAAAAATCCGTCCATGACGCGGCCAAATCGGCCGGCGCCAGGGAAGTATATTTGATTGAACAGCCCATGGCAGCCGCCATTGGGGCCAGGCTTCCCGTCCAGGAGGCAGGCGGCAACTTCATTGTCGACATCGGCGGTGGAACTACCGAGGTGGCCGTCATTTCATTGGGAGGATTGGTTATTGCCAAGAGCTTGAGGATTGCCGGCGACAAATTAAACAGCGACATCATTTACTTCAGCCAGGAGGAATACAAGCTGCTGGTGGGCGAGAGAACGGCCGAGGAAGTTAAAATCGGCATAGGGTCAGCATATTCTTTAAAGGAAAAAAGAGAAATGCCCATTCGCGGCAGGAATCTTGTCACCGGTCTTCCCGAGGAGATAATAGTGACGGACGCCGACATCAGGAAGGCGATGGAAAAATCCGTGAGGCAGATTTTAGAAACCATTAAGATCACCGTTGAGGAAACGCCGCCAGAACTGCTGGCCGATATTATGACCCGGGGCATTCATTTGGCGGGCGGCGGCGCTCTTTTGCGGGGACTGGACACTTTAATCAGCAAAGAAACCAAGATTCCCACCAAAATCATCGACGATCCCTTAACTGCCGTCGTTCGAGGGGCGGGTGTGGTTTTAGAGAACCTGGATGAGTTGAGAGAGGTTCTGGTTGACACGGCTCAACTGGAACCCCCAAAATAGCTACGAAATACAAAAAAATACGAATATACGAAAATGATTATAAAAACTTTCGTATATTCGTAAAAATATTCGTAAAAAATTCGTATTCTGTAGCTAAATTATGATTACCAAAAAAGAAATTCAACATATTGCTAAACTTGCGCGATTAAGTATTAGTGAAGATGAGTTTAAAAAATACAGTGGAGAACTCTCTTCTATTTTGGATTATATAGAGAAATTGAAAAAAGTGGATGTTAAGCGAGTACAGCCCACTAGCCATCCGCGAGAGATTAAAAACGTTTTTAGAGAAGACGAAGCCAAAAAACAGGATCGGGAAACGGTCAAAAAGTTGATTGAGGCGGCTCCCGACAAAAAAGAGGGCTACATTAAAGTAAAAACCATTCTGGGGCAGTAATGGATATTGAAAAGCTGACAATTGAAAAGACCCACCAGGGATTGGTGAAAAAAGAGTTCTCAGCCAAAGAATTGGTTCGGGCCTTTTTGGATAGAATCGAAAAGAGAAACAAGGAAATATTCGCCTACTTGACTATAACTTCCGAGTTGGCCTTGGCTCAAGCAAAGATTATCGATGATTTGCTTTTACAAGACAGAAAAATTCCTCTTTTGGCTGGCGTGCCCGGAGCCGTAAAAGATATTATCTTGATTAAGGGGCAAAAGTGCACGGCCGGCTCCAAGATATTAAAAGACTACCGGGCCCCATATTCAGCTACGGTAATTGAGAGATTAAAGAAAGAAGGAGCGGTTTTTCTGGGCAAAACCAATCTGGATGAATTTGCCATGGGGGCCTCTACGGAGAATTCAGCTTTCGGACCAACCAGGAATCCTCACAACACGGAAAGGGTGCCGGGGGGATCTTCAGGGGGATCGGCGGCAGCCGTGGCTGACAGCTTATGCGTTTACGCTCTGGGCTCCGATACCGGGGGTTCCATCAGGCAGCCTTCTTCTTTTTGCGGAGTGGTGGGGCTGAAACCCACCTACGGCACGGTTTCCAGGTACGGATTGATTGCTTTCGCATCCTCTTTGGACCAAATAGGCCCGATTGCAAAAACGGTTAGTGACTGCCAGATTGTATTTGATATAATAAAAGGGAAGGACCCACTGGATTCGACTAGTGTCGAATCAAATTCCAAATCCCAAATCTCAAATTCCAAATCTTTGCGAATAGGCGTGCCAAAAGAGTACTTTGTTAAGGGAACGGATCCCGAGATAGAAAAGCTGGTTAAAGAAGCCATCAAAAAGTACGAAGCCATGGGAGCTAAAATAATTGAAGTCAGCCTCCCTCATACAGAATATGCTTTATCTGCCTATTACATCATTAATCCTTCGGAAGCTTCAGCCAACTTGGCCAGGTATGACGGGATAAAGTACGGCTTGTCTGATCGGGAAGCGGACAATTTAATGGAAATATATTTGAAAAGCCGGGGCGAGGGTTTCGGTCCCGAAGTGAGAAGGAGGATTATGCTGGGCACATATGCTTTGTCGGCTGGATACTATGAGGCCTACTATCTTCGGGCTCAGAAAGTCAGAACCTTGGTCAGGAATGATTTTGATGAAGTTTTCAAAAAGGTTGACGTAATCATGGCGCCGGTTTCTCCGGTTCTGCCTTTCAAGATAGGGGAGAAGATAGACGATCCGCTTTCCATGTACTTGGTCGACGTTTTCACGGTTTCCGTCAATTTGGTTGGTCTGCCCGCTCTTTCTCTGCCCGTAGGCAAGACCGGCGGCCTGCCCGTGGGTCTGCAGATTATCGGCCGGGCCTTTGAAGAAAACAAAATATTCGAAACAGCCA
>CAYPPH010000062.1:0-4171 GCA_964412565.1 uncultured Candidatus Saccharibacteria bacterium | reverse complement strand
ATGGTTGTGCCGCACTCTTTGCACTTCAATCTTCCCTGGTTGTAGACAATTTCTCCCTGGCAGCCTCCCAGGATTTCTGAAAAGTCACCCATCAGATATTCGCTGTGGCGCAGCCTGCATCGGTTCTCGAACACGCAAAACTGGCAGTAAAGAAAATAGTTCATGGCTTCCTTTCTCCTCTCTATCTATGAATTTGGGAAAGTACTAATAAAAAAAGAGGTTTCTCCTCTTTTATATCTTCTTATCTCTTTTGGGATAAAAAGTCAAGTGATAATTATGCATTGGAAAGGTTCAACCTCTCCAATACGCTACTTGCGGGGTTTCTTGTTTTTTATTCTGCGATGTTCAAGCCGGGTAGCCAAAGTCCACCTCCGCTCCACCGCTTCCCGGTGAGGCATATTCCTTCTTTTATTTCTTTGAATTTTGTTTTTTAGTTTACGCATATTTACTGTATCTTTTGGATAAAATACGAACCTTTTTTAAGCAGAATCCGGACGCCGAGTTCTGACTGCCCGCCGCCGCAGGCGAGGCAATTTCTGCATTATTTATACGATCCTTGACGCGGACCAATACGAATAATAAGAATGTTCAGTTTGCTTTTATAAATTTTATAGATGATTCGATATATGCCGATACGCAAAGAGTAATAGTCGCGAAACTTCCCCTTAAGTTTTTTCCCTAAATGGGGATCTTTTCTTAAATCAAACAAAGCCGCGAAAATGCGGGGCTTATCTTTTTTATTAACTTTATCTAAATCTTTCTCCGCGACTCTTGATAAAACTATCTGATACATATTTATTTCTTGGCTTTATCAGTCAAAATAAAACCCTCCTTAGACAGTATCTTTTCAAGAGTCGAATAATTTCCCTGCTTGTATTCTCTTTCAGCTTTCTTAATATCTTTTTCTAAATCAGGAAAATCGCGTACCGCCTCTAGAGTTTCTTGCCAAGATTCAAATTCTTCGGCAGACATAAAGGCAACCTTGGGCCTGCCCCTCTCGGTCAGAATATAATGTGTTGATGGTTTTTGAACCTTCTCGGCTATTTCAAATAATTTTTTCCTTGCCTCTGAAATTGGCAAGGTTGTTTTTGTGTTCATGATTAATATTATTTATTAATTTATATCTCTATGTACATTATAACGTACATCACATATCTGTGTCAAGGGCCGCAACCTGCCCGCATTGCTACGCAAAGCGTTGCAGGGCGGGAGCGGCGAGGCGCTGACAGGGGGCAAAACACAAAAGCCTCAAGCGGTAAACCACAAGAGGCTTTTCCAACCTTCGTTGTTGAGCCCATTTTCGGTGGGCAGGGATTCACTAGCTTTTGGCCAGATTCTCCCCAGAGACTCAGTTGGAACTGCGAACCTGTGCTGTCCCTACAACACTCGAATCGAACACCATAATGCCCGATTCCTCTTGGTTCAAGAGGGTAGTTCTCTACCAACGAGGATTAATCAAAGAGGAAATCTTTGAAAAACTTGCTCCGAGCCGGATGACGAAGAGTTCTGAGGGCTTCATTTATAATTTGCATAACTCGACTCCCGGTCACGTTAAATTCCTGACCAATTTCCTTATAGGTCCTCTTGTCTTCTCCGTCCAGACCAAATCTTAGAGTAATCATTCTCTGCGTCCGAGGATGCAGATTAGATATCGCTTCTTTGATCTGCTTTTTGAGCTCTTCTTCCTCTATCCCAGAAGTTAGAGCCGGTCGATATCCCAACCTCTTGGCTTCGGTCAGAGTTGATATCTGTTCGGCCTTGAGTTGAGCTTTTCGCTCGTGGAATACTCCTGTTTCTATTGCCTCCAGAAGTTCCGGAGGAAAGAGAAAATTAACCGGCTTTTCCAAAGCAGAAGAGAATTCGTCCATCACCTCTCGATGAGGAATGAGCCGAAGATTCTCAATCTGCTGGATGCGAACAACAGGAACTCCAGTAACCAGAGAAAGGTCTTTTTGAGTAAAACCTTTTTCCGATCGGGCCTGTCGTAGTCTGGCGTTCCGGGCCAAAAGTTGAAGTTCGACTAATCTCTCGCCTGATAGAGTGATAAATTGTTCTTCTTCCACTACTATTCTCCTTTTTTTGTAGACTCGGAAAGTAAAAAGATGTAAAGGTACATTTCTTTCTTGGTTAAATTATATCATAATAATTAAAATTGTCAAGCCAAAAACCGCCAAAACAAAAAGGCGGCATACAAAATGATGAAGGTTCAACCTCCATCATTTGGCTGCTTGCGGGGTTTCTTGTTCTTTATCTTGGGGTGTTCAAGGCGGGTGGCCAAAGTCCACTTCCGCTCCACCGCTTCCCGATGGGGTATGTTTCTTTTTTTACTTCTTTGAATTTTGTTTTTTACCTTGCACATACTTGTTATGCTTTTGCGTTAATTTCCAGAAATTAAGGGCTTTCCTAAGCCAAATCAGCCGCTCGTAAGGAGTGGTATTTTCAAAAATATAAACTAAATTTTCGTCTACGTATTTATCGCTCTTTTTCATTTTGTTTCCGTTTAATCTTTTTAAGATTTTCTGCGTCAATTATGTCCTTGGGCCTGGCCAAATCTTCTTTCATTTTTATCAAATCATTGATAGAGATTATGGGAATATTAAGATTTCCAGCTTTTACAAATCTTTTTCTTTTTAGGATGTCGTCGATATTCGGTAAGTTTACGCCCACATCCACGGTTTTAAAAGCGTCTTTGGGGTGGTAAAAAGATATCACTTTTATGTTTTTTTCTTTTCCCAATTTCGCTAATATTTCCTTTTGCACAAACTCACCCTTTTTAATAGGAACTTTTATCTTATAACCAAGATGCGATAAAGAATCGTAAAGCTTGCTCAGATTTTCTTTTTCCAGGGAAACAATTAAATCCAGGTCAACTGTTAATCTGGGAAAACCGAGCATAACGACGGCTGCCCCTCCGCAGACCGCATAATTAATTTTGGCTTCATTCAGCTCTTTGAAAACCTCTTCGTATGGAATAGTCTCCTTTTGATTTTTCATGTGCTGCGGGGCTTGGATTCGAACCAAGATAGTCACCTCCAAAGGGTGATGTCCTACCGTTAGACGACCCCGCATCGCGTCATAATTATTCCATACTGTTCAAACTACTACGGCATTTGAAAAAGTATTCCATAATATGCCGCTTCTCCCCAACTTCGTTGGAGACCTCGTTATTTTACCTCATTTTCCCCCATTTTCAAGGATTCAATTATGGCCAGTTCCAAAGGCAGCTGGGGTATGGGCGAATACCTCATTTTGTTTTCCGCTTCCAAAAAGAGTTTCAGGGTTAGGCGCAATTCGGGCTCCTGCCATTTCTGCGATTGCTCCTGGATCTTTTTTTGTTCTTCTGGAGAAAAGCCGGTCAGAATGGGATTGGATAATTCGGGGGATATTTTAAGTATCATGCTTTGCCTTAGGTAATTGATCAGGGCCTTGGTAAATTCCTGGGGATCTTTGCCCTTTTCCAATATGCCGTTCAAAAACTCAATGGCCTCTCCCCCTTTCTTGTCGCAAAGATAGTCAATGAATTGAGCTATCATTCCTATATCCACCATACCCAGCATTTCTTTGATGTCGTTAGCCGTCTTGCCCCCAAAGGTCATAACCTGATCCAAAAGACCTTCTGCATCCCTTATGGAGCCCCCGGAATTTAAGGCAATAAGTTCCAGGGCCGGCTTTTCAATATCCAGGCCCTCTTTTTTGGCTACCATTTCCAGCTTTTTTACTATCTCGGGTGTTGTCAGCTTCCTAAAGTCAAACCTCTGGCAGCGGGAAATAATAGTGGATATCATTTTGTGGAGCTCTGTGGTAGCCAAAATGAAAACGGCGTGCGAGGGAGGTTCTTCCAGGGTTTTCAATAAGGCGTTGGCCGCATCCTTGGAAAGCTGGTGGGACTCGTCAATAATGAAAACCTTGTATTTTGACTTTGTCGGGGCGAAACGGATGCCGTCCCTCAGTTCCCTGATATCCTCTATCCCTCGGTTGGAGGCGGCGTCAATCTCAATTAGGTCAATAGCCCTGTTGGAGTTGATTTCCCGGCAGGAAGAGCAATTGTTGCAGGGCTCTGACTCCCCTTTTTTTCTGTTTTCGCAGTTTAAGGACTTAGCCAAAAGACGGGCAATTGTCGTTTTGCCGGAACCCCTCGGCCCCGAGAATAAATAGGCGTGGGAAATAAGAC